>JAJQHP010000247.1 GCA_021199695.1 Clostridiales bacterium | reverse complement strand
GGAGGAGACGGCGTCGGCCCCGGTGGAGGCCCCGGAGACGGAAGCACCCGTCCCCGGGACGGCATCGCAAAACCAGGATGAAGGAGGAGAAAATCCATGAAAATCGGCGTACCGGAGCTGCTGGTCATTCTGCTGATCGTGGTGGTCCTGTTCGGCCCCACCCAGATCCCCAAGCTCACCAAAATGCTGGGCAACAGCATCAAAAATTTCCGGGACGGCATGAAGGACGAGGAGCCGTCCAAGCAGCCGGAAGAGAGCAAGTCCCAGGATGAGCAGGCGTAACCAGCCGGACACGGCGGCATCCGACGGCGGGGAGATGAGCCTGACCGACCACCTGAAGGAGCTGCGCAATCGCGTGGCCGTCTGCGTGGCCTTTCTGGTCGTAGCGATTCTGGTCTGCCTGTACTTTTCCCCCCAGCTGGTGGAGCTGTTCACCGACCTGGGCAAGGAATACGACTATCAGTTCGTCTACATCGCCCCCCAGGAGCTGCTGGCGGTCCAGCTCTCCATCGCCGCCATCGGCGGCCTGGTGATCAGCGCGCCGGTGCTCTGCTATCACATCTACGCCTTTTGCGCCCCCGGCCTGAAGCGGACAGAGCGGCTGTTTTTTCTGCTGGCCGTCGGATTTGGTACGCTGTGCTTCTGCGTCGGGGTGCTGTTCGCCTACAAGATCACCGTCCCCTTTATGCTCTACTTCTTTATGGACCTGAGCGTGGGGACGGATATCTCCGCCTCGGTGAGCATCCAGAGCTACGTCAATTTTCTCTTGACGGTGTTCGTCGTGTTCGGCGCGGTGTTTGAGCTGCCGGTGCTGTCCGTCCTGCTCACCCGGCTGGGCCTGCTCCGGCCCCAGTGGCTGGCCAGGTCCCGGAAGGTGCTGTTTGTCCTCATCTTCCTGCTGGCCGCCGTCATCACCCCGCCGGACGTGATCTCCCAGATCATGGTGGCTGTCCCCATGATGGCGCTGCTGGAGCTGAGCATTTTCCTCTGCCGGATCTGCGAAAAGCTCTGGAGGCCCGGGGAGAAGACGACCGCCCCTGAGAACGGCTGAGAAACCTTGTTACCCCTGCGTTGAGAGAGCGCATGATTGATTTGTGTACATTCATCCACCACATCAGAAAACAGGAGGAATCATCTATGGCAAAGCAACCCATATCCCGTCGGGACTTCATCAAGGGCATGGCCGCCGGTGCGGCCAGCGTCGTGACCCTGGGCATTCTCCAGGCCTGTGAGGCGTCCGCCGACACCACCGCGGCGACCGCTTCCACCGCCGCTACCACCGATACCGCTGCCGCCACCGCCGATACCGCCGCCGCCAGCACCGCCAGCTCCGGCAGCACCGCCGCCGCCAGCTCCATGAGCTACACCCCCGGCACCTACTCCGCCAGCGCCAGCGGCATCGCCAGCGACGTCACCGTCACCATGACCTTTGACGAGACCAGCATCACCGACGTACAGATCGACGTCTCCGGCGAGACCGCCGACATCGGCGGCGCGATTGGCGACGATATGGCCCAGGCCATTCTGAACGCCCAGTCCTGCGACGTGGACGTCGTCTCCGGCGCCACCGTCACCAGCAACGCCATCAAGACCGCCGCGGCGGACTGCATCTCCCAGGCCAGCGGCAGCACCGTCACCGTCACCGAGACGGAGGACAGCGGCACCTCCGACTGGCTGGGGGAGGCCCCGGAAATTGCGGAGAGCGACATCACCGAGACCCTGGACACCGAGGTCCTGGTGGTGGGCTGCGGCACCGGCGGCTGGATCGCCGCCATGACCGCCGCCGAGGAGGGCGCGCAGGTGCTGGTGGTGGAGAAGCGGGAGTCTCCCACCGGACCCCGGGAGGACATCGGCTCCATCAACTCCAAGCTCCAGCTGGCCTCCTTCGAGGAGTATCCCGAGTTTGAGATCAACAAGATGGAGGCCCTCCAGGATATCGTCCGCTACGGCGCGGGCTACGTCAACTCCGACCTGATCCGCTGCTGGGAGGACAACAGCGGCGAGATGGTGGACTGGCTGACGGACCTGCTGGAGAGCACCGGCAACTGGTACATGAGCCTGGAAGGCGGCGTGGGCAACACTGACGACCCCGGCCGGGACAAGGCTTACGCCACCGGCCACAGCCCCCACCTGACCGACACCGCCCCCGAGGATACCACGCTGAACTCCACCTTCCAGGCCCACTGCGACGACCTGGGCGTGGAGTGGAAGCTGTCCACCGCCCTGGTCAAGCTGGAGCAGGACGACTCCGGCAAGGTCACGGGCATCATCGCCCAGGACCAGACCGATGACCACTATATCCGCATCAACGCCAGCAAGGGCGTCATCATGTGCACCGGCGGCTACGCCACCAACACCGAGATGATGAAGGCCCTCCAGCCCCAGACCCTGGACATGAAGGTGAACTACACCATCGGCTCCACCTGCGACGGCTCCGGCATCAAGGCTATGCTGTGGGCGGGGGCCAAGTTCAGCCCGGTCCACGCCTCCATGATGTTCAACCGCTGCTGCGTCA
>JAJQHP010000087.1 GCA_021199695.1 Clostridiales bacterium | reverse complement strand
CCCAGTGGGTTCACCCGCCGGAAGTAGTCTTTGGACTCCTCCATAGGGTGTCCGTTCTCGTCCCCCGCCAGGTCGGCGGCGCAGAACAGCCGGGGGAACCAGTCCTTTGCCGCCTCCAACATGGCCAGGTTGTTCCCCTCGCTGTCCGTCCGCAGACCGCAGGCGATAAACCGGCACTGGACCCCGGTGGCGGCCGTCCCTGCCAGCTGTCCCCGCTCCACCGCCCGGAACACCCGGTCATAGGTCAGACCACCCGCCAGGTGGAGATTGGGGGCGAAGCGAATTTCCAGATAGCGGATGTTGTCCCGTCCGGCATCCTCCAGCAGGTCGATCACCGCCCGCTCCAGCCCCGCCTCCGTCTGGAGGAGACGGACAGGCAGGGCGAAGCACCGGAGATACGCCGTCAGGCTCTCGCACTTCTCCCCGGCGAAGATCTGATGTTCCAGGTCTGCCGGGACGGCCTCCCCCACGCTTCGGAGATAGTCTGTCATCCGCTGAGGACGGACGCTGCCGTCCAGATGACAGTGCAGCTCCACCTTGGGGAGCCGGTCAATCCAGTCGTTCTTCATTTTGAATCCTCCGCAGCACGGACGCTGTGATCTGGATGGATGTCTGGGCCGCCTGGGCGGCGAAGGCGGGGAAATCTGCCGGGGCGTTGCCGTCCGCGTCATCCGAGATGGTGCGGATGACGGCGAAGGGGATGTTGTTCACATAACACACCTGGCCGATGCTCCCCCCTTCCATCTCCCCGGCGATGCCGCCGAAGGTGTCGTGAATCCACTGCTTCCGCTCCCGCTGGCAGAGGAACTGGTCCCCTGTGGCAATGGTCCCGGCGACGCACCTGTGGCCCGTCTCCGCCACCGCCGCTTCCACCAGGGCGGACAGGCGGCGTCCGGCAGGGATGTGGATGATGTTCGGTCCGGAGAGCATCCCCAGAGGGTCGCCCAGGCCGGAGGTGTCCATGTCGTGCTGCACCACGTCGGTGGCCACTGCCACGTCCCCGATGCCCAGCTCCCGACACAGGGTACCGGCGCAGCCTGTATTGATGATGGCCCGGACGGGGAAGCGCAAAATCATGGTCTGGGCGCAGATGGCGGCGAACACCTTGCCGATGCCGCAGACCGCCATGACCACCGGATGCCCCTCCAGGCGGCCGGTGACGAACTCGATGCCGCTGACGGTGACGGTTTCCGCATCCTCCAGCATGGCCCGGAGGCCCTGGATCTCCACCTGCATGGCTCCAATGACGCCGATCATGGTCTCACTCCTCCCGGTATTTGAAATCATTCGTCTTTCCCTCCAGCGCCGCCAGATAGGCCCGGCACTCTGCCTTTGCCGCCGCCAGGCTCAGGTTGCGGTAGTTGCCGCACTCCTGTCGGCTGGCCCCGAACACCGGCCCCTCGTAGGCCAGGATGTCCCGGAGGGTCTGCTTCACCGTCTCCAGCACCCGCTCGTTGTCTCCGTTGCGGATGAGCAGATAAAAGCCGGTCTGACAGCCCATGGGGCCGAAGTAAATCACATCCTCCCGGAGAGGGGAGTTGCGGATAAAGGTGGCAAACATATGCTCCACCGAATGCATGGTCAAATCGTCCATGTAATCGCCCCCGTTGGGGGTGCGGGTGCGCAGGTCGTAGGTGGTCACGTCCCCGTCCATGCGGGAGAGATAGATCCCCGGCTCCAACAGGTCGTGGTTCACGGTAAAGCTGGTGATGCGCTCCATGTGCGGTTTCCTTTCCGTGGTAGATTGATAGAAACACAGACCGGCGTCCGGAGGGGAGGCCGGTCTGTGCGGTTGGTTGGGTCTTTCCTGTGATGAGGCTTACTTCTTGGCGGCCTCGTTCTTGCAGATGGCCTCCCACAGGCCGTTGAGGTAGCAGACGCCCAGGGCCCGGTCATACAGACCATAGCCGGGACGGCCCACCTCGTCCCAGATCATCCGGCCGTGGTCGGGGCGGATATAGGTGTCCGGGCAGGTGTCGTAGATGGCCTTCATGATGGCGTACATATCCAGATCGCCGTCGGCGGACAGGTGGCTGGACTCCCGGAATCTCCGGTCGCTGCCCAAGTGCTTCACGTTACGGACGTGGAGGCAGCCGATCCGGTCCATTTCGCCGAAGTGGCGGATGATGGCGGGGATGTCGTTGTTCACGTTGGAGCCAAGAGAGCCGGTGCAGAGGCAGAGGGTGTTGCAGGGACTGTCGTGGAGCTTGACCATCCGGTCAAAGCCCGCCTGGTCGTGGGTGATGCGGGGCAGACCGAAGATGGGCCAGCCGGGATCGTCCGGGTGGCAGGCCATGCGGACGCCTACCTCCTCGCAGGTGGGGATGATGCCGTCCAGGAAGTACTTGAAGTTCTCAAACAGCTTGTCCTCGTCCACGCTCTTGTACAGCTCCAGGGTGTGTTCCAGCTCGGCCAGACGCTCCGGCTCCCAGCCGGGGAGGGTGAAGCCGTTGGAGTTCTTGGCGGTGTTCTCCACGATCTCCATGGGGGTCATGTTGCCCAGCTCTTCCTCGTCGTAGTACAGGC
>JAJQHP010000135.1 GCA_021199695.1 Clostridiales bacterium | reverse complement strand
CAAATATTTTCTTATACAAGCTCATTTGGGGCTTGACTTTTTATTTGCAGGCTTCACGAAAGATTTACACATCTGGAAATGTAATTCTCTTGCCATTTGCGCAGAATGTGATAAAATATGACCTGATGAAAATTTCCGGACGGTCTGCCCTGCCCCTTCAGGGCCTGGCGGCCAATGGATTCCCATTTTGAACAAGCGCAGGGGTAATCGCACTATGAGCTATCGCATCGGCATTGACATCGGCTCCACCACCGTCAAGGTGGTGGTGCTGGACGACGACAACAAGCTGCTGTTCCGCTCCTATGAGCGGCACTTTTCCAAGGTCCGGGAGCGGACCTGCCAGACCCTCCGCTCCATCGCTGACCGGTACAGCGGCCAGGACGTGAAGGCGGTCATCACCGGCTCCGCCGGTCTGGGCGTCAGTAAGGCCAGCGGGGTGGACTTTGTCCAGGAGGTCTACGCCACCGCTGCGGCGGTGAACACCTACATCCCCGGCACCGACGCCGTCATCGAGCTGGGCGGCGAGGACGCCAAGATCATCTTCTTCGGCGGCGCGTTGGAGGAGCGGATGAACGGCTCCTGCGCCGGAGGCACCGGGGCCTTTATTGACCAGATGGCCACCCTGATGAACGTCACCGGCGACGAGCTGGACCGGCTGTCCATGGGCCATGAGAAGATCTATCCCATCGCCTCCCGCTGCGGCGTGTTCGCCAAGAGCGACATCCAGCCCATCCTGAACCAGGGTGGGCGGAAGGAGGACGTGGCCGCCTCCATCTTCCAGGCGGTGGTGGACCAGACCATCGCCGGACTGACCCAGGGCCGGGAGCTGAAGGGCAAGATCGTCTTTTTGGGCGGCCCTCTCCACTTCCTCATGGGCCTGCGGGAGCGGTTCGTGGAGACGCTGCACCTGGACGAGGAGCACGCCATCTTCCCGGAGGACGGGGACTGCTTCGCTGCCATGGGCGCCGCCCTGTGCGCCACCGACTTCGAGGCTCAGCCCTTTGACCAGATTTTAGAGAAGCTGGAAAAGAGTCAGTCCGCCGTCACCAGCGTGGACACCGCCCCTCCCCTGTTCACCAGTCAGGAGGAGTACGACGACTTCTGCCGCCGCCACAACAGCCAGCATCCCCCCGAGGCGGACATCAGCACCTATGTGGGCGACGCCTATCTAGGCATCGACGCTGGCTCCACCACCACCAAGCTTGTGCTCATCGCCCCGGACGGCGGCCTGCTCTACACCTACTATCACTCCAACCTGGGCAACCCCGTCTCCATCGTCCGGGAGCAGTTGGAAAAGATCTACGCTCTCTGCGGAGATCGCATCGTCATTCGCGGCAGCGCCGTCACCGGCTACGGCGAGGACCTGATCAAGAACGCCTTCCGGTGCGACCTGGGCCTGGTGGAGACCATGGCCCATTACAAGGCCGCCGCCCACTTCAACCCCGACGTAGACTTTATCATCGACATCGGCGGCCAGGACATGAAGTGCTTCAAAATTCGTAACCGGGCGGTGGACTCCATCATGCTCAACGAGGCCTGCTCCTCCGGCTGCGGCTCCTTTATTGAGACGTTCGCCAAGGCGTTGGGCTATGACATTGCCGACTTTGCCAAGCTGGGCCTGTTCACCGAAAAGCCGGTGAATCTGGGCTCCCGCTGCACCGTGTTTATGAACTCCTCGGTGAAGCAGGCGCAAAAGGACGGGGCCAGCGTGGAGGATATCTCCGCCGGTCTGGCCATCTCCATCGTGAAAAACGCCATCTACAAGGTGCTGCGTATGTCCTCCGCCGACGACCTGGGCCAGCACATCGTCGTCCAGGGTGGCACCTTCCACAACGACGCCGTGCTCCGTGCCTTTGAGCAGGAGCTGGGACGGGACGTGGTCCGTCCCACCATCGCCGGTATCATGGGGGCCTTCGGGGCGGCCCTGGCGGCGAAGGAGCTGCATCTGGAGCAGTCCGCCATTCTCTCCGCTGACGAGCTGGCCCGGTTCCAGCACACTGCCCGGCCCGTGACCTGCAACGGGTGCACCAACCACTGCTCCCTGACCATCAACACCTTCGACGGGGGCCGCCGGTTCATCTCCGGCAACCGCTGCTCCAAGCCTCTGGGGGGCAAAAAGGTGCAGAACCCGGACCTGATGAAGTACAAGTACGACAAGCTGCGCACCATGACCGGCAAGGGGGGCGGCAACGGCATCCGCGGCAGGATCGGCATCCCCTTCGGACTGAATATGTACGAGAACCTGCCCTTCTGGTACGCCTTCTTCACGGCGCTGAACTTTGAGGTGGTGCTCTCCCCGGAATCCAGCCGAAAGCTGTACCTCAAGGGCCAGCGGACCATCCCCTCGGACACCGTCTGTTACCCCGCCAAGCTGCTTCACGGCCATGTGGAGAGCCTGCTGGAGGAGGGGCTGGACACCATCTTCTACCCCTGCATGAGCTACAACTTTGACGAGGGCATCAGCGACAACAACTATAACTGCCCCGTGGTGGCCTACTATCCCGACCTGCTCGCCGCCAATCTCCCCGAC
>JAJQHP010000132.1 GCA_021199695.1 Clostridiales bacterium | reverse complement strand
CATGGAGCCGGGCCGCTATCCCCTGGATGGGGACCGGATGTTTGCCAATTTGATGGACATGACCACCCACCCCTTTGAGGGCTCCCACCCGGAGGTGCATCAGAAGTACGCAGACCTGATGTACTGGCCGGAAGGGGGAGAGAGGATCGGCGTCGCACCCTATCTGGGTACGGAGCCGATCTTTGAGGCGCGGCCGGAAAACGACATCTCGCTGCTGGAAACGGTGGAAAACGAGAGCATCCTGACGGCGAGGGAGGGCTTTTTCGGGGTGTTTTTCCCTTGGGACGCCCACCGTCCCGGCCTGATGCTGGGCGACAAACCTGCCACCAGCCGAAAATGCGTCGTCAAAATCAGCATGGAGCTGCTGCGCTGAAGCCGAAAATGGTTCCGGGGCGGGCCGGACGCAGCGAGACACGGGACGAGACCTGTCTGCGGCTTACAGCGTCTGCACTGCCAATACCGCCCAAATTACAACGGCGTTCACCCAGGGGACCGTCACCGTATCGTAGCCCTTTTTGGTGACTGCCTCTGTCACCGTCCCGGCGACTGCGCTGAGCAGCGCCGCCACGAGGGCGGCGGAGAAGGGGACCCTGCCTGTGACCAGGGAGAGCAGCACGGCGAGGAAGGAGACGCAGAGCATCCCGGCGCTGCCCTCCCAGGACTTTTTGCCGTCAGCAAGTCTCCAGCCGATCTTGTGGCGGCCAAACCGCTTGCCTACCAGGGCGGCCGTCTCGTCCCCCAGCCCCCAGGCCAGCACGGCCGAGAGAACGGTCAGCTCGGAACCCAGAGCGCCCCAGAACAGGGCGATCAGCGCTGCGGAGGAGCCGAAGAGCAGGACCAGGCTTTTCCGCACTTCTCCGGCGGCGCGCTCCTGAAACAGACCGGCGTAGAACCCCTTTGTCTCGCAGACCTTTAAAACCGGATACACGACGAGACCACGAACAGGACAGACAGGAGGGCCGGCACATACCAGTGCTCCGAGGCCAGCAGAATGACCAGGATGATGAGAAAGGCAATGGTGTGCAGCACCTTGCGCCGCACCTCTCCGTCGATGTGGAGAAATTCAAAGCCCACCAGGGCGGCGCACACGGCGATGAGCAGAAAGACCACCAGCACCGCCAGGGTGTGGAGCAGCTCCAGCGCCAGAGGCGGGAGGGTCACGTCCTGGAAATAGTTGAGGTAGATCATAGCGGCGCCCAGTACCGTCAAAATCACACCGGTGACTCTGCCAACCGTCTGGTTGTTCACCCGGTTGGCAAACTGGGCGGAGATGAGAGACGCCGCCGTTGCGGTGACGATGCAGATGAGCAGAACATCCCACCGCTCCAGTACGATGGCGGGATGGATGAGAGAATGGCTGACAAATCCGATCAGGGCGGTAAAGGTCATAATGAAGGTGCTGGTGCCTACGGCGGTTTTCAGGTCGTAGCCCAGGAAGGCCGTAAAGACCACCAGCATCATCATGCCCCCGCCGGTGCCCACAAAGCCGGTGCCGAAGCCGATGGTCAGGCCGAAGAACAGGGAGATGAGAATTTCCTTCCAGCCCAGGCGCACATTGGAGACGTCAGCCCCCGACTTCGACGTATCCGGCTTGATGAGAAAGCGGATGCCGATGCAGAAGGTCAGCACCAGGGTAAACCCACCCAGCACCACGTTGCCCACCAGATAGGCGGCATAGCTGCCCACGGCGCTGAGGGAGATGATGCAGGCCATCATGACCCAGCCGTGCTTCAGGTCGATATGCCCGTTCCTTGCATACACTGAGGATGACACCGCAGAGCCGAGAATGTCGGAGGCCAGGGCGATGGCCGTCGCCTGGTACGCCCCGTACTCCCCACCAAAGGAGGGGCAGAGGACGATGAGAATGGGCACCATCACCGTCGCCGCAGACAATCCGGCCAGCCCGGTGCCGACTCCTGCGCCCAGCGCCGCCACAATGTACCAAAAATACTCCATGGGATACCTTGTCTCCTGTCGCAGAATTTGTTAAAATGACATTATAATCAACATCTGTCGATTTTGCAACCGACAGATGGGCGGGAACTGTGGATTATGGGGGACACGACATGGAGCGACAATACGAGCGGCGCGTTTCGAAAACAAAGGAAAGGATTTACGGTGCGTTTGTCCGGCTGGCACAGGAGAAGCCGATCCACCGGATCTCCGTCTCAGAGCTCTGCTTGCTTGCTGGGGTCAACCGCAGCACCTTTTATCACCACTTCGGCAGTCAGTACGATGTGCTGGCGGAGCTGACAGATATCTTTCTCACCGATCTGGAGGAGAAGCTCCGGGATGTCTCCCCCTATGACCAGGAGGGGGTGCAGCGCCGGGTGGAGCTGTGCCTGGACAGCGCCATGCAGCATAAGGAGCTGACGCTGCTGCTGATGCAGAACGCGGTGGGGACGGATTTTGCCCAACGGCTGTTCTCCCTGCCGGGCATTGAAAACCTGCTGAACGAAAAGCTCTCCGACGTGGAGAGCGAGGGGGAGCGCCGCGCCCGTATCGCCTTTGTCACATACGGCTCCTACCAGCTCCTCCAGGAGTGGCTGAATA
>JAJQHP010000049.1 GCA_021199695.1 Clostridiales bacterium | reverse complement strand
GGACAAGCTGACCAACTACGACGAGGTGGAGGCCTACGTGAAAAAGGCCGCCTCCAAGTCCGACTTTGAGCGCACCGAGCTGGCTCACGACAAGACCGGCGTCCGGCTGGAGGGCGTCCGGGCCATCAACCCGGTGAACAACCAGGAGATCCCCATCTTCATCTCCGACTACGTTCTCGCCACCTACGGCACGGGTGCCATTATGGCCGTCCCCGCCCACGACACCCGTGACTGGGAGTTTGCCCAGGTCTTTGGCCTGCCCGTCATCCAGGTGGTGGCCAGCAGTGACGGCGCGCTGGTGGACCTCTCCAAGGGGGCCTTTACCGACGTGGCCACCGGCGTCATGGTCAACTCCGGCTTTATCACCGGCATGACGGTGGAGCAGGCCAAGCAGGCCATGATCGACCACCTGGAAAAGGAGGGCATCGGCCACGCCAAGGTGAACTACAAGCTCCGTGACTGGGTGTTCTCCCGCCAGCGGTACTGGGGCGAGCCCATCCCCATCGTCAAGTGCGACAAGTGCGGCTATGTCCCGTTGCCGGAGGACCAGCTGCCTCTCATCCTCCCGGAGGTGGAGAGCTACGAGACCACCGACGACGGCGAGAGCCCCCTGTCCGCCATGACCGACTGGGTGAACACCACCTGCCCCTGCTGCGGCGGCCCCGCCAAGCGGGAGACGGACACCATGCCCCAGTGGGCGGGCTCCAGCTGGTACTTCCTGCGGTATATGGACCCGGACAACGACGACGCCCTGGCCTCGCAGGAGGCTCTGGACTACTGGGGCCAGGTGGACTGGTACAACGGCGGCATGGAGCACACCACCCTCCACCTGCTCTACAGCCGGTTCTGGAACAACTTCCTCCACGACATCGGCGTCATCCCCCACGCGGAGCCCTACGCCAAGCGTACCAGCCACGGCATGATCCTGGGCCGAAATCCCCACTATGTGGGCAACTTCGATACCCAGGAGGAGAAGGACGCTATGCTGGCCAAGTACGGCAGCCAGGCCCTCCGGCCCTCCGTCAAGATGTCCAAGAGCCTGGGCAACGTGGTCAACCCGGACGACGTTATCCGGGAGTACGGCGCGGACACCATGCGTCTGTATATCATGTTTATCGGCGACTTCGAAAAGACCGCCACCTGGTCGGACGAGGCGGTCCGGGGCTGCAAGCGGTTCCTGGACCGGGTGTGGAACCTCCAGGAGAAGGCGACGGCGGACGAGGACTACTCCGCCGCCAACGTGTCTGCCGTCCACAAGGCCATCAAGAAGGTCAACGAGGACATCGAGGCCATGAAGTTCAACACCGCTATCGCCACCCTCATGGCCCTGACCAACGACTTCTATGCCAACGGCTGCTCCAAGGGCGATCTGAAGGCCCTGGTGCTCATGCTGTCCCCCTTCGCCTCTCACATCTGCGAGGAGATGTGGGAGAACCTGGGCTGGGAGAGCGAGGGCATGGTCTGTCAGCAGCCCTGGCCGGAGTACGATGAGAGCAAGACTGTCGCCGCCACCGTGGAGGTGGCCGTCCAGGTGGGCGGCAAGCTCCGGGCCAGCATCCAGATGCCCGCCGCCAGCAGCGATGACGAGGCGGTGGCCGCCGCCCTGGCCGACAGCCGCATCCAGAAGCAGGCCGAGGGCAAGACTTTGGTCAAGCAGATCGTGGTTCGGGGCAAGGATAAGAATATCAAGCTGGTCAACCTGATCTTCCGGCCGGGAAAATAAGCCGGTTTGCCGCCTGTGTTTATGAAAATTGCCCATCCCGCTCTTGACAACGGGGGGCAGATGGTGTAAAGTATCCCCAGTAGCCCCTAAGTGGGGGTGGTATGCCCTTGTACACAGACTCCCTGGGCATGAATCGGAGGGAGGGAAAATAAAATGGCAGAAGTCCACGTTCGAGAGAACGAATCGCTGGATAGCGCTCTGAAGCGTTTCAAGCGCAGCTGCGCCAAGTCCGGCGTCCTCGCCGAGGTGCGCAAGCGTGAGCATTACGAGAGCCCCAGCGTCAAGCGGCGCAAGAAGTCCGAAGCTGCTCGGAAGAATCGCAAAAAGTTCTATTGATGATCCTGACCCCCTGTACCGACCCGGTACAGGGGGTTCTGTTTTAATCCTTGCCTGGGAGAAAGGGGGATCCGCTCAGAACGGACGACCAGGGTGAAATCTCCTCCCAGGCGGCGACGGCGCACCGGATACCCAGCCCGCCCGCCAGCTCCAGCTTGCGGCAAAGGCTGTCCCCGTCGTCAAAGAGGACGAAGTGAACGCCCTGGCTGTCCCGATAGGTGAAATACCGGGCGCACAGCTCCCGGGACCAGTAGACCGGGGCGTGGGTGCGGCTGCGCAGATCGGCCAGCGCCTGGCGGGAGAGGGCCTTCCCCTGACCGGAGGGGGCGGGGAGGAGAAAATCCTCTCCCATGGGCTGGAGGGCCAGGACGGTCCGCTCCGCCCCATACCGCTCCGCCGCCTCCTTCAGCCGCAGCTCCAGGGTCCCACCGGAGAGGGCGGAGGGGATGAGGATACACGCCCCCTCCACCGCCCCGCCCCAGCACTCCGGCAGCAGCAGGAG
>JAJQHP010000005.1 GCA_021199695.1 Clostridiales bacterium | reverse complement strand
GCTGTACCTGCTCCTCTCCGGGAGCAGCAGCGACCTGCTGCCCTGGGCCAGGGACATCAGCCAGGTCAAGCTCGTGCGCACCATGGCCTTGGACGTAGGGGACGAAGATTTGATTCAGGTGACACTCTCCGGGGGCTTGCAGCGGCAGGACCAGGAGGGCTCGGACCCGATGCCCCTTCTCCTGAGCCGACAGGGGCTGACGGTGTTCGGCAGCGTCCAGGCCCTCCAGACGGAGAGCGACGGCTATGTGGAGATGGGCCATCTGTCGGACTGCGTCATCGGAGAAGCGCTGTCCGGGGAGGGCATTGAGGGCCTGGCGGACTTTCTGGAGCGGGATTTTTCTATGCGGCTGGGAACGCGGCTGTTCCTCCTGACGGGGGACACCGGAGAGAATGCCCTGCGGATGACCTCCTCCAAGACCACCGCCCTCACCGACCGGTTGGAGGCGATCAGCCAGAACCGCACCTATGGGGGAAAGGACTGGCCCTTTACCGTCCGGGCCTATCTGGCGGAGACGGAGGACAACGGTGTGGCCCTGCTCCCGGTGCTGGAGCTGGCGGACAATCCGGACTACGACCCGGAGGGTCAGGGGGAACAGCCGGAGAAAGAGATTCACCTCACCGGTCTGGCCTATCTGACGGACCAGAAATTGACGGGGGTGCTGACCGGAGAGGAGTCCCGGGGGGCGTCTCTGCTCTCCGGGTGGGACCAGCTGGATCGGTTTCAGGTGGAGCTGCCCAACGGGACGGTGGCGGGGATACGGCTGGTGCTGTCCCAGTGCCGATGGGAGCCGGAATTTGACGAGACAGGCCGCCTGACGGCTGTCACCGCCCGGGTGGAGGTGCAGGGAGAGCTCAACGAGCTCACCGGCTGGGCGGATCTGACGGATACGGCGGTGCTGGACGCCCTGGAGGAGGGCTTTCTCGGACAGGTAGAGGCCCTGGCCCAGTCGGCGCTGGACCGGAGCCAGGCAGACGGGGCGGATTTTCTCCACATCCGGCGGCAGCTGGTGTTTCAGTGTCCGACCCATAGCGCCCGGCTACTGGAGCGTTGGGAGGAATGGTTTCCCACGGTGACGCTGCGGGCAGAGGCAGAGGGCAAGGTGGAGCGGACCTACGACGTAGATCTGCCCATGAGAGAGGGGGAGTGACCGATGGAACAGGAACAGACGACCACCCGGCAAATGGCGATTTTGCTCTTTTGCGGTCTGCTGGCCCCGCTGCTCCGGGTCATCCCGGAGGAGACGGGCCCGCTGGCCGGAGCGGGCGGCTGGGTGGCGCCTCTTTTGGCGCTGCCGGTGTTTCTGCTGGCGCTGTGGGTGCTGGGGCGGACCTTCCGGCGGCTTCCCCGGACGGCGGGGCTTTCTCAGATGTACCGGCTGGCCTATGGAACGGGCCTGGGCAGACTGCTGACGGCGGCGACTGCCCTGTGGCTGGCGGTGATGAGTGCGTTCAACCTGCGGCTGTATGGGGAGAGCTTTGTCACCTCCATTTACACGGACACCAATATCCTGATGTTCCTGGCGGTGATGATGGCGGTGGTCTGCCTGGTGAGCCGCCGGGGGTTTGCCGCAGTCTGCCGGATGGGGAGGCTGTTCTTCTGTGTGCTGATGGTTACAGTGGGGCTGGTGGTGCTTCTGGGCATCCGGGAGGTGAGGCTGTACAACCTGTGGCCGGTGTGGCTTCAGGGGTGGGACGGGCTGCTCCTGTCCGCCGTGCCGGTGCTCTCCGTCCTGGGGTTCAGCATCCCTGTCCTGTATTGTAAAAGGAGTCCGTCTGAACAGGGTCAGGGGGAGAAGATTCTGACGGCATGGTTCTCGCTGCTCTGCCTGCTGCTGTCGGCAGTGGGTGCGGTCATGATCGGGATGTTCGGCTGGCAGACGGCGATCCGGCTTCAGACCCCCTTTTTCAGCATGGCAAAGGAGGTAACGCTGGGGGAGATCACCGAGCGGATCGAGGCCATCGTGGCGGCGGTCTGGGTGTTCTCCGATCTGGCTCTGCTGGCAGCACAGCTCTGCACCATAGCGGACTACGGAAAGGAGCTGTGGCGTGGGGCAGGTCGTAAATGGCTCATTTGGGGTGTAGGGGCGGCTGTCTTTCTGGGGGCGGTGTGGCTGAATCCGACCACCTTTGAGCTGCAGGGAGCGTGGAGAGGGATACAGGGCTGGAACATCGCCGTCTGCTATGGGCTTCCACTCCTGTCCTGTCTGTTACTGCGGGTGCGGGGGAAAATATGACACAATATATGGGGGAACAAAAACAGCTTGGGCCCAATATTTAGCACAGGAAAATAACAGCAAAAAGTGACGGAAAAAGAATAAAAAGGGGTTGACAAACGGGAAAACAGCTCGTATAATAACGATTACTCTCGATGAGGGAAAACGATGCGACGTTTGGCTCATTGAGGGAAGTGTGTCCCCATCCGTTGGCTGAAAGAAAAATATTCGGGAAACCGAAAAAAGTTCTTGACAACCGGAACAGAAGCTGATATACTAAATAAGCTGTCCACGAGAGCGGACAACAAGGCGTGTATCTTGTAAATTAAACAACGTGAAACAAAACG
>JAJQHP010000157.1 GCA_021199695.1 Clostridiales bacterium | reverse complement strand
GAGTAAATATGTTGTACCATGGAATTGAATTGGTACAGCCAAAATGAAGAGGAGCGCCCGCAGGTTTCGTCCTGCGGGCGCTTTTTGTAGCAAAAGCCCCGTCCGCCGAAGCGGACGGGGCCGTTTTATGGCTTAAGCGTTACACCGTCACGTCGCTGCCCACAGGGACAGCCTCCACCGGAGCGGTATCCTCTTCCACGAAGAGGTCCTCATCAGTGGCGGCAGGTTCCTCCTGAGAGACGACGTTGCCATCGTCGGAGATCAGGTCGTCGCAGCGGAACTGATCCATGCCGGTGCCGGCGGGGATGAGCTTGCCGATGATGACGTTTTCCTTCAGGCCGGTGAGGGGGTCCACCTTGCCGCAGATGGCGGCCTCGGTCAGCACCTTGGTGGTCTCCTGGAAGGAGGCGGCGGACAGGAAGGAGTCGGTGGCCAGGGCCGCCTTGGTGATGCCCAGCAGCAGCTGGGTGCAGGTGGGCAGCGTCAGGGGGCTGCCGTCCTCATGGGTCTCACCGGCATCGATTCTGGCCTGAACGGCGTCTCGTGCGTCCTCAAAGGCGGTGACGCTGATGTTGGAACCGGAGAGCAGGGTGGAGTCCCCGGCGTCCTCCACCCGGACGCGGCGCATCATCTGACGGCAGATGACCTCGATATGCTTGTCGTTGATGTCCACGCCCTGGCTGCGGTAGGGCTTCAGAACTTCCTTCACCAGGTACTCGTGGAGCTTGTGGACCCCCTGGATGCGCAGCACGTCCTGGGGATACAGGGCGCCGGGAATCAGCTGGAAGCCCTTCTCCACATAGTCGCCGTTCTTCACCAGGAGCTGGGCCTGGGGCAGCATATAGGTGCGGGTGTCGCCGTCGTCTGCGGTGATGACGACGCTGGTCAGGGTGCCCTTGTGGGTCTCGCCGATGGTGCAGCGGCCGGAGATCTCCGCCAGCTGGGCCATCTTCTTGGGGCGGCGGGCCTCAAACAGCTCCTCCACACGGGGAAGACCCTGGGTGATGTCGCCGCCGGCCACGCCGCCGGTGTGGAAGGTACGCATGGTCAGCTGGGTGCCGGGCTCGCCGATGGACTGGGCGGCGATGATGCCTACCGCCTCGCCAATGCCCACCCGCTCCTGGGTGGCCAGGTTCAGGCCGTAGCACTTGGAGCAGACGCCGTTGCGGGCCTGGCAGGTGAGCACGCTGCGGACCTTGACCTCATGGATGCCGTGGGCCTCCAGGGTTTTGGCGTCCGCCTCCATGAGGATGGTCTCGGTGTCGAACAGCACCTCGCCGGTGGCCGGGTCGGTGATGGGCTCGCAGGCAAAGCGGCCGTTGATACGCTCGCCGAAGGTCTCGATGACCTGGCCATTTTCGGAGATCTCATAGACGCTGATGCCGTCGTCGGTCTGGCAGTCCTCCTCCCGGACGATGACCTCCTGGGAGACGTCCACCAGACGACGGGTCAGATAACCGGAGTCGGCGGTCCGCAGAGCGGTGTCCGCCAGGCCCTTCCGGGCGCCTCGGGAGGAGACGAAGTATTCCAGGACGGACAGGCCCTCGCGGTAGTTGGCCTTGACGGGGATCTCAATGGTTTTACCGGCGGTGTTGGCCAGCAGGCCGCGCATACCGGCCAGCTGACGGATCTGGGCCTGGGAACCACGGGCGCCGGAGTCCGCCATCATGAAGATGGGGTTGTACCGGTCCAGGTTGTCGGTCAGCGCCTTGGAGACGTCGGCAGTGGTCTTTTCCCACTCCTTGACCACCAGACGATACCGCTCGTCGTTGGTCAGGAATCCCCGGCGGTACTGATTCTCGATCTTGACAACCAACTTCTCGGTTTTGGAGACCAGTTGATACTTGGCCTGGGGGATGGTCATATCGTAGATGGAGACGGTCAGGGAGCCCACGGTGGAGTAGTGGTAGCCCTGGGCCTTGATGTCGTCCAGCATGGTGGCGGAGACGGCGAAGCCGTGTTTCTGGATGCAGGCCTTGATGAGCTTGCTCAGCAGCTTCTTGCCGCAGACCTCGTTGACCTCGGGGATGAGGGCGGTATCCGGATTTGTCCGGTCCACCAGCCCCAGATCCTGGGGCACCTTGGAGTTGAAGATCAGGCGGCCGGCGGTGGTGCGCACCATCCGGGTGATCTCCTGGCCGTTGCAGATGCCGGTGCGCTGCACCAGGATCGGCTCATGGAGAGTCAGGTCGTCGAAGTTCACCGGGTCGGACAGGTCGATGGTGCGCTCCCGCTCCTTGGGACGGCGGAGCATGGCCTCCTCATAGGCCAGCAGCGCCTCGTTGTCGTTGTAGAAGACCTTGTAGACCTCCACCGGCAGCTCGCCCTTGTCGGCGGCCTCAGCGGCCAGAGCGGCGGTGGTGCGGATCCAGGGCTGATAGCGGCTGGCGTCCGGGTCACGGACCCAGACGGTCTCGTCGTAACGGACTTCGCCTGCGTCCAACGCCTTGGCGGCGTCTGCGGCGGTCTCGTAGCTCCGGGCGGGGTCGTTGAGGGGGTCCTTCTCGTAGGTCAGGTAGTAGGAGCCCAGCACCATGTCCTGGGTGGGCACGGTGACGGGGCC
>JAJQHP010000268.1 GCA_021199695.1 Clostridiales bacterium | reverse complement strand
TAGTAATCCTGTTTGTCTGCCATGCTGTTCACTTCCTAATGGCATGATATATAGTGACAGACCGCCGTTCCGGGCGTGACAGGGAACTGCCACGCCCGGTTCGATTGTCTCATGGGGGATTTTCGCTTACTTCTTGTCGTCGTCCACGACCTCGTAATCGGCGTCGTAGTAGTCCTGGCCGTTGCCGTTATCGCCGGTGCTGCCCGCATTGCCACCTGCGTTGGGGTCATAGCCCGCGCCGGGATTGCCCTGGGGGTTGGCCTGCTGATACAGCTTGGCGGAGATATCGTAGAAAGCTTTCTGCAGCTCGTCGCTGGCGGACTTGATGGCGGCCACGTCGGTGCCCTTCAGAGCGTCCTTCAGGGTGTTCAGCTTGCCCTCCACGGTGGCCTTCTCGTCGGCGGAGATCTTGTCGCCCAGCTCGCTCAGGGTCTGCTCGGTCTGGTAGACCAGCTGGTCGCCCTGGTTCCGGGTGTCCACCTCGTCCTTCCGCTTGGCGTCCTCGGCGGCATACTGCTCGGCCTCCTTGACGGCCTTGTCGATGTCCTCCTTGGACATATTGGAGGAGGCGGTGATGGTGATGTTCTGGCTCTTGCCGGTGCCCTTGTCCTGGGCGGAGACGTTCACGATGCCGTTGGCGTCGATGTCAAAGGTGACCTCGATCTGGGGGATGCCCCGGCGGGCGGGAGCGATGCCGTCCAGATGGAAGCGGCCCAGAGTCTTGTTGTTGGCGGCCATCTCCCGCTCGCCCTGGAGGACGTGGACCTCTACGGAAGTCTGGTTATCCGCAGCGGTGGAGAAAATCTGGCTCTTCTTCACGGGGATGGTGGTGTTCCGGTCGATCAGCTTGGTGAACACGCCGCCCATGGTCTCGATGCCCAGGGACAGGGGGGTCACGTCCAGCAGCAGCAGGTTGGCGCTGGAGGGGTCGGACAGCACGCCGCCCTGGATGGCGGCGCCCACGGCCACGCACTCGTCGGGGTTGATGCCCTTGAAGCCTTCCTTGCCGGTGATCTTCTTCACCGCCTCCTGGACGGCGGGGATACGGGTGGAGCCGCCCACCAGCAGCACCTTGGACAGCTCGCTGGCGGAGAGCTTGGCGTCGCTGAGGGCCTGACGCACGGGGCCGGTGGTGGCCTCCACCAGATGGTGGGTCAGCTCGTTGAACTTGGCCCGGGTCAGGGTCACGTCCAGATGCTTGGGGCCGGTGGCGTCGGCGGTGATATAGGGCAGGTTGATGTTGGTGCTGGTGACGCCGGACAGCTCGATCTTGGCCTTCTCGGCGGCCTCCTTCAGACGCTGCATAGCCATCTTGTCGCTGTGCAGGTCGATGCCGTTCTCCCGCTTGAACTCGCTGGCCAGATACTCGATGATGCACTGGTCGAAGTCGTCGCCGCCCAGACGGTTGTTACCGGCAGTTGCCAGGACCTCGATCACGCCGTCGTCCAGATCCAGGACGGACACATCGAAGGTGCCGCCGCCCAGGTCGTAGACCATGATCTTCTGGGCCTCTTCCTTGTCCACGCCATAGGCCAGAGCCGCGGCGGTGGGCTCGTTGATGATACGCTTCACGTCCAGACCGGCGATCTTGCCGGCGTCCTTGGTGGCCTGACGCTGGGCGTCGGTGAAGTAGGCGGGGACGGTGATGACGGCCTCGGTGACCTTCTCGCCCAGATAGGCCTCGGCGTCCGCCTTCAGCTTCTGGAGGATCATGGCGCTGATCTCCTGGGGGGTGTAGTTCTTGCCGTCGATGTTGACCTTGTAGTTGGTGCCCATCTCACGCTTGATGGAGATGACCGTCCGGTCGGGGTTGGTGATGGCCTGGCGCTTTGCCACCTGGCCCACCATCCGCTCGCCGTTCTTGCTGATGGCCAGAACGGAGGGGGTGGTGCGGTTGCCCTCGGCGTTGGTGATGACGACGGGCTCGCCGCCCTCCATCACTGCGACACAGGAGTTGGTTGTACCCAGGTCGATACCGATTGTCTTAGACATTGTAAATTCCTCCAATATAATCAATCTTGATTTAACGAATTTGATCTATCCTCAGCCGCCGTCCGGCGGCGAAGGTGCGTATTTTCAGTTGGCCACCTGGACCATGGCGTGGCGGATGACCCGGTCGCCCATGATAAAGCCGGTCTGGAACACCTGGGCGACTACGTTCTCTCCCAGGCTCTCGTCCTCCGTGTGCATCACGGCGTTGTGGAAGTTGGGGTCAAAGGGCTTGCCCAGGGCGTCGATCTTGTGGATGTCCAGGGACTCCAGCACCTTGACCAGCTGGTTCATGGTCATCTCCACCCCTTTCAGGAACGCCTGGTCCTCGGTGCCCTGGTTCAGGGCCCACTCCAGGTTGTCGTAGACGGGGAGAAACTTTTCTGCCGCGTCCGCCTTGGCCTTGGAATAGGCCTCCGACTTCTCCCGCACCGAGCGGCGGCGGAAGTTGTCGTACTCGGCAGCCAGCCGGAGGAGCTGATCCTCTCTGGCGGCCAGGTCCTTTTTCAGGCTCTCCACCGGGTCGGGGGCGGCGGGCTCCTCCTGCTTGGGGGCTTCCTCCTGCTTGACGGTCTCCTC
>JAJQHP010000187.1 GCA_021199695.1 Clostridiales bacterium | reverse complement strand
TCCAGTCGTTACAGCCGATCTCCCGCCCGGCGTAGCCGTTCAGGGTCAGGTCCGCCTGATGGCCCGCCAGGAATTCGTAGTACCCCTGGCAGCCGATCATGGCCCCGTTGTCCCCGCAGAGCTTCAATTCCGGCAGGTAGAGCTGCCAGCCCTCCCGCGCGCAGGCGGCGGCCAGGTCGGCCCGGATACGGCTGTTGGCGGCCACACCGCCCGCGGCGGCCACCTTGCCGTAGCCCAGCATCCGGGCGGCCTCCACCGCCCGGGGCACCAGCTCGTCGCTGACCGCCTGACCGAAGGAGGCGGCGAAGGAGGGCAGATCCAGCTCCTCCCCCTTCTGCTGGGCGTTGTGGATCAGGTTCAGCGCCGCCGTTTTCAGCCCGGAGAAGGACATATCCAAAGGCGCGCCGTCCACCTTCGACCGGGGCAGGGGGTACTTTTTGGGGTCCCCCCCGGCGGCCAGCCGGTCCATGGGTCCGCCCCCGGGGTAGCCGATGCCCAGCACCCGGGCCACCTTGTCAAAGCACTCCCCCGCCGCGTCGTCTCTCGTGGCCCCCAGCAGGGCCATGTCGGTGTAGTCCCGGACGTCCACGAGCATGGTGTTGCCTCCGGAGACGCAGAGACAGAGAAAGGGCGGCTCCAGGTCGGGGTGGGTGATATAGTTGGCGGCGATGTGGCCCCGGATGTGGTGGACGGGGATGAGGGGGACGTTCAGCCCCCAGGCAACGCTCTTGGCGAAGTTCACCCCCACCAGCACGGCCCCGATCAGCCCCGGGGCGTAGGTGCAGGCCACGGCGTCGATCTCCCCCCGGCTGACCCCCGCCTGGGAGAGCGCCTGGTCCGCCATGAGGCAGACCGCCTCCAAATGCTTCCGGGAGGCGATCTCCGGCACCACCCCGCCGTAGAGG
The DNA here is from genome assembly GCA_021199695.1 of Clostridiales bacterium. GTDB lineage: Bacteria > Bacillota > Clostridia > Oscillospirales > Oscillospiraceae > Onthomonas. The sequence goes on along the minus strand of JAJQHP010000187.1, from coordinate 1,664 downwards.
GTGTGCATATCGACCTGGGAGGCGATGGCGTCGGACAGGACGGTGCGCCCGTCCCGCACCACCGCCACGGCGGTCTCGTCGCAGGAGGACTCTACTGCCAGAATGTTCATGTCTCGTCCTCCTCCTGCCGGAGGAACCGGGTCATGAGCAGGGCGTCCTCCGTGGGCTTGTCGTAGTAGTTCTTCCGGCGGCCCGCCTCCTGAAAGCCGAACTTGGCGTAGAGGGCCCGGGCGGCCTGGTTGCTCTCCCGCACCTCCAGGGTGAGGAAGGACAGATGCTGGGCCTGGGCGAACCGGAGGAACACCCCCAGCAGGTCGCTGGCCAATCCCTGGCGGCGATACTCCCGCTTCACGGCGATGTTGTTGATATAGCCCTCGTCCAGCACCACCGTCAGGCTGGCGTAGCCCAGCACCTCCCGCTCAACCGTGACGGCCACGATGCAGGAGCTGGTCAGGCTGTCCAGCTCGTCATAGAGCATCTCCTCCGTCCAGGGCAGAGAGAAGTTTTGCCGCTCCAGCGCGGCGATCTGGGGCACCAGCTCCCGGTCCATGGGGACCAGCTGATAAGGGATGGGCTGCCGGGCCTGTTCGGGCACGGAGGCCATCACCGGTTTCCATTCGCTCATGAAAAAATCTCCTTCTGTGTGATTCAGTGGGCGTCCGCCCAGCATTTGCCCACCTTGGCCTCGGCCACCAGAGGGACGGACAGGGAGACCACCCGCTCCATCTCCTCCTCCAGCAGTTGGGCGATGGCGTCGCCCTCCGACTCCGGGCACTCCACGATCAGCTCGTCGTGGACCTGGAGCACCAGGCGGCCCCGGTAGCCCTCCGATTTCAGCCGGGCCTGCACCCGGATCATGGCCAGCTTGATGATGTCGGCGGCGGTCCCCTGGATGGGCATATTCAGGGCCACCCGTTCCCCGAAGGAGCGGAGGTTGAAGTTGGAGCTTTTCAGCTCCGGCAGCCACCGGCGGCGGCCCATCTCGGTGGAGACATAGCCGTCCTCTTTCGCCTTTGCCACGATGTTCTTCTGGTAGTCCCGGATGCCGGAATACTTGTCAAAGTACCGCTCCATATACTCCTTGGCCTGCCACTGGGCCACGCCGATGTCCTGGGCCAGGGAGAAGGCGGAGATGCCGTAGACGATGCCGAAGTTCACCGCCTTGGCGGAGGAGCGCATCTGCTTCGTGACCTCCTCCTCCGGCACGCCGAACACCTGGGCCGCTGTGGCGGTGTGGATGTCCGCCCCGGTGCGGAAGCCCTCCCGCATCCGCTCGTCCCCGGCGATGTGGGCCAGCAGGCGCAGCTCGATCTGGGAGTAGTCCGCGTCCACCAGCACCCAGCCGGGCCGGGCCATGAACATATAGCGCATCTGGGCGCCCAGCTCGGTGCGCACGGGGATATTCTGCAAATTTGGCTACACGGAGGACAGTCGGCCGGTGGCGGTCACGGTGTTTTGAAAGGTGGTGTGGATGCGCCCGTCTGGGCCGATGACCTTGGAAAGTCCGTCCACATAGGTGGAGCTCAGCTTGGCGTACTGCCGATACTCCAGCACGGCGGGGACGATGGGGTGCTTGTCCCGCAGCTTTTCCAGCACCTCGGCGCTGGTGGAGTAGCCCCGCTTGCTCTTCTTCGCCGCGGGCAGGCCCAGCGTTTCAAAGAGGA
>JAJQHP010000248.1 GCA_021199695.1 Clostridiales bacterium | reverse complement strand
CAGCGCGTCCTCGTCCTCAGCCCCATCTCCGCGCTCCGGCGGCGCGGCCGCCTCCTCTGCCCCCTCTTCGGCGCCAGCCGCCGCGGCCTCCTCGGCCGCAGTTTCATCGGCCACTGGCTCCCCGTCCTCCTCGGCCGCCGTTTCATCGGCGGCAGGTCCCGATTCGTTGTCATCGGAGGCTGCGTCCGTCTCCTCCTCTGCCCCGGTGCTGTCGGAGGAATCGCTCGCTGCGCTTGCCAGCCCGCTGGCGGTCCACAGATTCGGTATCAGCTGCGCGCAGAGCAAAGCGAGCAGCACCAAAGCAACGATGAGCCGACGCGACCGGGTTTTTCTGCGCCGCTCCTGCTCCAGGCGCTTTTGCACCGCTTCCCCGTTCTCCGCGCTCTGCATCTCGTCCGGGCTGGCAGAGGCCGTTCTTGGGACCGGCCAGGACAGGGTGGGGTGGGCCAGCAGATCGCTGGTGTGGTCAAAGCCACATTCAGAGCAAAAGGAGTCGCCGTAGCTCCACTGACCGCAGCGGGGACAGCGCCAGCTGTCCCCCTCCGGTCCATATTCATGCGCTTCTGTTCGGTTCATTACGGTACCCTCACCTCGCTCCAGCCGGATACATCGATCCTTCTGCTGGTGGAGACCGCCGTGCCGTCGGCCCGGATGCCGATGGTGAACGTACCTCCGGCGGCGATGGCCACAATATCCGTCCAGGTGGTCACATTGCACTGGCCCTCCGCGTTTCTGCCGACCGCGACCACGGTGCCGTCATCTTTCAGCCCTACCGTGTGGCGGTCTCCGGCGGCCACTGCCTTGATCTGGCTCCAGTGCTCTACGTCGCACTGACCGGACAGGTTATCTCCGGCGGCGATCACCGTCCCGTTCCGTTTCAGCCCGACGGCGTGCTGCCCCCCGGCGGAGAGACCGGCCAGGTCCTTCCAACCGGCGACCTCCCGAAAACGATCGTCCCCTGGCTTGACGCCGGTGACCAGAGCCTTCCCGTCCCGGTTCAGTCCCAGGGTGATCGCCTCCCCCACGGACACGGACACCACATCTCGCCATGGGGTCACATTGAACCGTCCGTGCCCATGGTCCCCAAACAGCACCGCCTTGCCGTCCCGGGTCATCGCCACCATATGGCCGGAGGCGGCGTCTGCCGCAGTGATGCCCACCCATTTCGTCCGCCCGTCCAGTCCGGGTACGTTGCCCAGAAAGCTTGCCGCTGCAGGCGGATTCGTCGTCAGTATTGTGCCGTCCTTCTTCACGCCAAAGCTGAAATTCGGACCCGCGGCGACCGCGACCACATCCCGCCAGTCCCGCACCTCACATTTGTGATAATAGTTGGGTCCTGCGGAGAGGACCTTCCCGTCCCGGCAAATGGCGATGGCGTGGCCGTACCCGGCGGAGACGGCGGGGGCAACCTGCTTCGGGTGTGTTTTGGACGAGGCGGGCCACTTGAAATAAGAACTCAGCGGGTCGGCAGGGCCGATTTTAATCTTTCCCGTAGACTCCTTTCCGTCCTTGGGAAGGGGCTTTTTCTCATCTTTCTTGTGAATAAGATCCGGCTTCACTTCCTTGGGAAAAGGATTTTCCTCTCCGCAGGCCGTGCAGACATAAACCCGGCGCTTTGGAATGACCCAGAAGAATCCTTTCCCGCAGCGGCGGCAGCGGAGGGATTCTCTTTCCAGCTCCGTCCATTTCCGGCGTGTCACGGAGACGGAGGGCCGCTTTTCATCAGCCACTCCCGGCATCAGCGTGGCGTATCGCTCGTAGTTCAGACTCTCATCGTATCCGCAGCGGCGGCATCGGGTCTCTGTCATCTCTTTCTTGCAGATGGGGCAAACATCCATAGGAGACACACCTCTCTGAATCGTCTTACTCATATGGGGGCCTCCGGCTCCCGAGCCTCTGTTTCTGCCGGACAGACGGGACCCGCCCTCAACGGTAGAAAAGAATCCAACTTTTTCCAACGATATAATAACACGTTCCTGAAAATGTCGCAATTCATTTTTTAGGGAAATTACGTTCCATATCCGGCGGTGGTCGGCAGAGCGGACCTGCGCTGTCTCTCCCCCAAAAAAGGGGGGCCGCCGCAGAGACAGCGCTCTGCGGCGGCCCGGAAGAAAGGATGAGATGGGACAGCCTTCGAAAAACAATATCAGTCCGCAAACATGGGGGTGGAGAGATACCGGTCGCCGGTGTCGGGGAGAAGCACGACGATCGTCTTGCCCTCGCTCTCCGGCCGCCGGGCGATCTGCAGTCCCGCCCACAGAGCGGCCCCGGAGGAGATGCCCACCAGCACGCCCTCGGTCCTGCCGAACTCTTTGCCGGCGGCAAAGGCGTCCTCGTTGGTCACGGGGAGGACCTCGTCATAGACGCCGGTGTTGAGCACGTCGGGGACGAAGCCCGCGCCGATGCCCTGAATTTTGTGAGCACCGCCCACACCCTTGCTCAACACCGGGGAGGAGGCGGGCTCCACCGCCACCACCCGGACAGCGGGATTTTGCCCCTTCAAATACTCGCCCACGCCGGTGACGGTGCCTCCGGTGCCCACACCGGCCACGAACACGTCCACCTGGCCGTCCGTGTCTGCCCAGATCTCCGGGCCGGTGGTGGCACGATGGACGGCGGGGTTGGCGGGGTTGACGAACTGGCCGGGGATAAAGCTGTTGGGGATCTCCTTCGCCAGCTCGTTGGCTTTGGCGATGGCCCCTTTCATCCCCTTGGCCCCGTCGGTGAGCACCAGCTCCGCGCCGTAGGCCTTCATCAGCTGACGGCGCTCCACGCTCATGGTCTCGGGCATGACGATGATGATGCGATAGCCCCGGGCGGCGGCCACCGAGGCCAGGCCGATGCCCGTGTTGCCGGAGGTGGGCTCGATGATAACGGAGCCCTCCTTCAGCAGACCCTTCTCCTCGGCGTCGTCGATCATCGCCTTGGCGATCCGGTCCTTCACGGAGCCGGCGGGGTTCAGATACTCCAGCTTGCCCAGGAGCCGGGCCTTCAGGCCGTACTTGTGTTCCAGATGGGTGAGCTCCAGCAGCGGGGTCCTGCCGATGAGCTGATCGACGGATGTATAGATATTGGACATGGTTCATTCCTCCTGAATTGATTTGAGATAGGGTCCTGTCTGTCGCACCCTGGGGCGCATCCGGTCAGCGCCCGGACCGACATCGCCGGGCGATCAGGCTTTGTGCGCCTATAAAACCAACCTCCCTAGTGGGTTTAATGGGATAATATACCTCTTTGCACGGATTGTCAAGGGGTGGAGGAAATATTTTAGGCCTGATGTTTTCGGGTAACTTCTCCGTTGCAAATCCCACGCCGGGCTGATATAATAAACTGTCATGTTATGAAAAAGTGAGCGAGGTGCCGGCGTGTACTTAAAAGCACTGGAAATACAGGGGTTCAAATCCTTTCCTGATAAAACCGTTCTCACCTTCGGAGAGGCCATCACCGCCATCGTCGGGCCCAACGGCAGCGGCAAATCGAATATTTCCGACGCCATCCGCTGGGTCATGGGGGAGCAGTCCACCAAGGCCCTCCGGGGCGGCAAGATGGAGGATGTGATCTTCGGCGGCACCCAGCAGCGCAAACAGACGGGATACGCGGAGGTCTCCCTCATCCTGGACAACTCCGGCCATATGCTCCCCATGGAGGAGAGCGAGGTCATGGTCACCCGGCGGTATTACCGCTCCGGGGAGAGCGAATACTATATCAACCGCCAGTCCTGCCGTCTGCGGGACATCAACGAGCTGTTCATGGACACCGGCCTGGGCCGGGAGGGGTATTCCATCATCGGACAGGGCAAAATAGACGAGATTTTGTCCACCCGGGGCCAGGAGCGGCGGGCGGTCTTTGAGGAGGCGGCGGGCATCTCCCGGTTCCGCCACCGGAAGGAGGAGGCGGAGCGCAAGCTGGAGCGGACGGAGGACAACCTCCTGCGCATCGGAGACAAGATCTCCGAGCTGGAGCTCCAGGTGGAGCCCCTCCGGGAGCAGTCCGCCAAGGCGAAGGAATTTCTGCTCTACCGGGACGAGCTGCGGGGGCTGGAGATCTCTCTGTGGATGGATCAGCTGGACCGGCTCCGCCTGGGCAATCGGAAGCTCTACAGCGATTACGCCGCCGCCGTTCGCCAGCGGGACGAGGCCGCCGCCCAGCAGGAGGAGCTGTACCACCGGACGGAGGAGCTGTCCGCCCAGATGCGGCAGCTGGACGTGGAGAACGACCAGCTCCGGGCCCAGCTCTCCGGCCTGACCGCAGAGGCCAATCAGAGAGAATCGGACATCGCCATTTTGAAAAACAAGGTCCAGAACAACCGGGAGAACGCCCAGCGGCTCACCCAGGAGCTGGACCGGCAGGAGGGCCGGGCGGACTCGGTGGCCGCCCAGATCGGCCAGAGAGAGGCCCGGCTGGAGGAGTTGCGGGCAAATCAGCGGGAGCTGACCCGTACCCTCAGCGAAAAGCAGCTGGCGGGGGAGACCCTCGCCGCCCAGGCGGGGAGCCTGGGACAGGAGATCGAGACCCTCCGGGCCAGAGCAGAGGCGGAGACCGCCTCTGCCGCCGACGCCAGGGCGCTGCTCTCCGCCCTGGCCGCCGCCCAGCAGGAGCTGCTGGACCGGGACACCGCCATCAAGAGCCAATTACAGGAGAACGCCCGGCGGCTGGAATCCCTCCGGGCGGAGGCAGCGGACAAGCAGAGCCAGCTCAGCGAGGCCCGGGTCCAGGCGGAGGAGCTGGCCAACCGGATCAGCGGCTATCAGCTCCGGCTCCAGGCCCGGCAGAAGCGGCTGGACGCCTGCACCGGTCAGGCCAACCGGCTGACCATGGAGGACAACGACCTCCAGAGCCGGATCAAAATGCTCACCGAGATGGAGAAGCTGTATGAGGGCTATTCCAAGGCGGTGAAGTCGGTGATGCAGGCCGCCCAGCGGGGGCGGCTGAGGGGCATCCACGGCCCGGTGGCGGGACTGCTCCGGGCGCCGGAGGAGTACACCGTAGCCATCGAGATCGCCCTGGGCGCCGCCATGCAGAACATCGTGGTGGACCGGGCCGAGGACGGCAAGGCTGCTATCGAATACCTGAAGCACCGGGACGGGGGCCGGGCCACCTTCCTGCCCCTGTCGGATATCCGCCCCGGCGCGCTCCGGGAGCGGGGGCTGGAGCAGGAGCCGGGCTTTGTGGGCATCGCATCCAGCCTCATCCGGTATGACAGCCAATATGAGAATGTGTTTTCCAATCTCCTGGGCCGGGTGGTGGTCTGTGACAGCATGGACAGCGCCATCCCCATGGCCCGGAGGTACGGCCACCGGTTCCGCATCGTCACCCTGGACGGTCAGGTGCTCAACCCCGGCGGCTCCATGACCGGCGGCTCCGTCAGCCGGAGCGCAGGCATCCTGTCCCGGGCCACCGAGCTGGAGCATTTGAAGGAGCAGGCCGTAGGCGTCCGGCAGAGCCTGGAAAAGGCCAGGAGCATCCTGGACGGGGCGAAGCGGGATGTCTCCGCTGCGGGCTACGAGGTGGAGACTGCCCAGGGCCAGAAGCGGGAGCAGGACGACCAGGTGCTCAAGCTGGAGGGGGAGATGGGCCAGTACCGTATCCTCATCGAGGCCCTGGAGCAGCAGGAGCAGGTCAGCCGGACCGAGCTGGAGAGCCTGGCGGGCAGGAGCACCCAGACGGAGACGGACACCCAAAGCGCCGAGGCGCGCATCGCCCAGCTGGAGCAGCAGGCCCAGGCCACCCGGCAGGAGAGTGCAGGGAAAGAGGAGGACCAGTCCGCCCTGCGCACCCGGCAGGAGGCACTGCAAAACGAGATCGCCGCGCTCCGGGCGGAGCTGGCCGCATTAGAGGCGGAGGAGAGCGCCACCGAGGCCGCCCTCAACGAGCTGAGATCCATGGAGCGGGACATCACCGGCGACCGGGAGTCCCGGCTGGCCCAGATCCGGGAGTTCGAGGGGAAAAACGAGAGCCTCCAGAGCCAGATCGAGAGCGCCCAGCAGGCGCTGACCGCCCTCTATCAGCGACAGGCCGCCCAGCAGAGCCAGATCGACGACCTGAACGGCCAGAAGCTGGCCCTGGAGGGCCGCCGGAATCAGACGGACAAGGACGCCCGGGAGAAGAACGACGAGCTGCTGCGGATGGAGCGGGAGTGCTCCCCCCTGGAGCAGAAAAAGACCCAGGCCGCCATGGAGGAAAAGCAACTGCTGGACAAGCTGTGGGACAGCTACGAGCTGAGCTACGACGGCGCCCAGAGCCAGCGGCAGGCGCTGGAATCCACCCAGAAGGCCGCCCGACGGGTGAGCGAGCTGAAACGGAAAATCTCCGGCCTGGGCAGCGTGAACCTGGGGGCCATCGACGAGTTCCAGCGGGTGAACGAACGGTACGAATACCTGACCGGCCAGCGGGACGACGTGCAGCAGGCCAAGGGAGAGCTGACCGACATCATCGGCGGCATCACCACCGAGATGGAGAAGATTTTCGCCCAGCAGTTCCAGAGGATCGGCGAGGCCTTCGCCCTCACCTTTACCCAGCTCTTCGGCGGCGGCAAGGCCACCCTGGAGCTGTCCGACCCCAAGGACATTTTGAACTGCGATATTGAAATTAAGGTGCAGCCCCCGGGCAAGGCGCTGAAGGTGCTGACCCTGCTCTCCGGCGGGGAGAAGGCGTTTGTGGCCATCGCCCTGTACTTCGCCTTTTTGAAGGTCCGTCCCACCCCCTTCGTGGTGATGGACGAGATCGAGGCCGCCCTGGACGAGAGCAATGTGGTCCGCTTCGCCCGGTATATGCGGGGCATGACGGACAAGACCCAGTTCATCTGCATCACTCACCGCCGGGGCACCATGGAGGAGGCGGACGTCCTCTACGGCGTCACCATGCAGGAAAAGGGCATCAGCCGCATCCTGACCATCAACCTCAACGACGTGGAGCAGGAGCTGGGCATCGAGGGGTGAGATGAGAAAGAGGTAGCACCCTTGGCTCCCTCTCCGAGGGAGCTGGCTGCCCGCAGGGCAGACTGAGGGAGTGCAGCAGGCACCATCAATACGTCCAAATGCTGCGGCGAATTCGATGGCTGTTGGCGTTAAATAATGAAGAATGGATATTTTGGAGACTCGACGAATTCGCCGAAAGCCCCCCAGAAGGGGGATGTGTTTACTGCTCTCCCTCAGTCAGCTTCGCTGACAGCTCCCTCAAGGAGGGAGCCAGGATAGCGTAATTTTTGATTTTTTGGAAAATAGTTTCTCCCACACCACCCCAAAAGGAGCGATATACCATGGGATTTTTTGATAAACTGAAAAAAATCAACATCTTCAACACCTATACCAAGCTGAGCGACGACTTCTACGACGAGCTGGAGGAGGCCCTCATCCTCTCCGACATGGGGATGGACTCCGCACTAAAGGCGGTGGCCCGCCTCCGGGAGCGGTGCGAGGCCGAGCGCATCGGCGATACGGAGAAGGCCAAGGCCGTCATGCGGGAGATTTTGGCCGATATGCTCAACGTGGGTGACAAGCGGCTGATTCTGTACAGCCAGCCCTCCATTGTCCTGTTTATCGGGGTAAACGGGGTGGGCAAGACCACCACCATCGGCAAGATCGGCAACATCCTGAAAAAAGAGGGCAAAAAGGTCATGTTCGCCGCCGCCGACACCTTCCGGGCCGCCGCCACCGAGCAGCTCACCATCTGGGCGGAGCGCTGCGGCGTGGACATCATCAAGCAGGGGGAGGGGGCGGACCCCGCCTCGGTGGTTTTTGACGCCATCAACGCCGCCAACGCCCGGTATACCGACGTGGTGCTGGTGGACACCGCCGGACGGCTGCACAACAAGACCAACCTGATGAACGAGCTCAACAAGATCGACCGGGTCATCAAGCGGGAGTGCCCCATCTGCTCCAAGGAGACGCTGCTGGTGCTGGACGCCACCACGGGCCAGAACGGCCTCATCCAGGCCAAACAGTTCAAGGAGGCCTGCGGTATCACCGGCATCGTGCTCACCAAGCTGGACGGTACCGCCAAGGGCGGCATCGCCATCGCCATCGCCCAGGAGCTGGGCCTGCCGGTGAAGTTCGCCGGAGTGGGCGAGGGCATCGACGATCTGCGCTATTTCGACGCCGACGAGTTTGTCAAGGCGTTTATCTGAGGAGGCTTTTTGCATGAAACGGATCGACGGACGGGCCAAGGACCAGCTGCGGCCGGTGGAGATCATCCCCAACATCAACCGGTTTGCCGAGGGAAGCTGCCTCATCAAGTGTGGGGACACCCAGGTGTATATCACCGCCTCGGTGGAGAACCGGGTGCCGCCCCACGTCCCCGCAAACGAAGGCTGGGTGACGGCGGAATACAATATGCTGCCCCGGGCCAACCGGGACCGGAGCCGCCGGGACGTGTCCAAGCTCAAGCTCTCCGGCCGCTCTGCGGAGATACAGCGGCTCATCGGCCGCTCCCTCCGGGCGGCGGTGGATCTGAAAAAGCTGCCCGGCTATCAGATCGTCATCGACTGCGACGTGCTCCAGGGAGACGGGGGCACCCGGACGGCCTCGGTGACGGGGGGCTTTGTGGCCCTGGCCCTGGCCTGCCGGACGCTGCACAAGAACGGGTGGATCAAGGAAAATCCCATTATCCACAACGTGGCGGCGGTTTCCGCCGGCATCGTGGAAAACGCCCTCCTCCTCGACCTGCGGTATGAGGAGGACTCCTCCGCCATGGTGGACCTGAACTGCGTCATGACCGAGGAGGGCAAGCTCATCGAAATTCAGGGCACCGGCGAGGGCCGTCCCTTCGATGTGGAGGAGCAGCAGAAGCTGGTCCGCTACTGCGCCAAGGGCATCGGTGAGCTGATCGAGCTGCAAAACCGGGTGTTGACGGAGGCGGAGCGATGAAATTCGTACTGGCCAGCCACAACCCGGGCAAGCTGAAGGAGATGCAGGAGGTGCTGGGACAGCTGGGGGTGGAGGTCGTCCTCCAGTCTCAGCTGGGCATCCAGGTGGACGTGGAGGAGACGGGGACGACCTTTGCGGAAAACGCTCTGCTCAAGGCGCAGGCCGTCTGCGCCGCCAGCGGTCTGCCCGCCATCTCCGACGACTCCGGCCTGTGCGTGGACGCGCTGAACGGCGCGCCGGGGGTATACACCGCCCGGTACGGCGGGGAGGACCTCACCGACGAGCAGCGGTATCGGCTGCTGCTGCGCAATCTCCAGGGACTGTCCCCCCGGACCTGCCACTTTGAGACGGCCATCGCCTGTGTGTTCCCCGACGGGACAGTACTCACCGCCGAAGGCCGGTGCGACGGCACGGTGGCCTATGCCCCCATGGGCGACGACGGCTTCGGTTATGACCCGATCTTCTGGGTGCCGGGGCTGAAAAAGACGTTTGCCCAGCTCACCCCGGAGGAGAAAAACGCCATCTCCCACCGGGGCAACGCCCTCCGGGCATTCGGAAGGGTGCTGGAGGGGTATTTGGGGGAGACGGGCTGAAAGTGTCTATCGTATTCGCCGGGAGTATAGGAGCTGGATGGTAGTGCCTGCTGCTCTCCCTCCGTCACGGCTTACGCCGTGCCACCTCCCTCAAGGAGGGAGGCAAGGATTTGACGCACCCTCTCGGCTCCCTCTCTGAGGCAGGGAGCGTAGCGGAAGTGCCGCTTGACGGCGGAGCTGTCAGCGAAGCTGACTGAGGGAGAGCAGTATGCACTTCCGTTCCGTACAAGTTTCCGGCGAATTCGCCAACAGGCAAATGGAACGGCCTTTTGAAGAAGCCTAACAGACAATAAAGGAGACATCACATCCATGGAACTGACAAGCAAGCAGCGGGCCCAGCTGCGCAGCATGGCCAACACCATCGACACCATTCTGACGGTGGGCAAGGACGGTATCACGGAGAACCTGGTCGCCCAGTGCCGGGACGCCCTGGAGGCCCGGGAGCTGGTCAAGGGCAAGGTGCTGGAGAACTCGGAGTACGACGCCCGGACCGCCTGTGAGGAGCTGTGCCGCCGGGTCCCGGCGGAGCCGGTGCAGGTCATCGGCAGCAAGTTCGTCCTCTACCGGCCCAGCCACCGGAAGGACAAGAAGGACAAGATCGTCCTGGTGCGGCCGAAGCAGGGAAACCGGGCATGAAGATCGGCATTTACGGCGGCACCTTTGACCCGCCCCATCTGGGACACATGGCGGCCGCCCGGGGGGCGGCGGAGCGGCTGGGGCTGGACAAGCTTCTGCTCATCCCGGCGGGGCTGCCGCCCCACAAGGCCCTCTCCGGCTGCTCCGCCCAGGCGGAGGACCGGCTGAACATGACCGGCATTATGGCGGACCGGCTGGGGCTGGCCATCCCCGTCCAGGTGCTGCGCCTGGAGACGGACCGGGAGGGCAAGAGCTACACCAGCGACACCCTCCGGTATGTGAAGGCCATGTATCCGGCCGACGAGCTGTGGCTGCTCATGGGGACGGATATGTTTCTCTCCTTCCACCGCTGGCACGAGCCGGAGGTCATCGCCGCCCTGGCGGGGCTGTGCGTCTTTGGCCGGGAGGCGGGAGACGGGCCGGAGCGGTTCGCCGCCCAGCGGGAGCGGCTGGAGCGGGACTGCAATGCCAGAGTGGAGATCGCGACCCTGCCGGACCTGGTGGAGGTGTCCTCTACCCGGGTGCGGGAGGAGCTGTCCCAGGGCGGAGGCCGCCAGTGGCTGGACGAGAGCGTGTGGGGTTATATCCTGGGCCACCGGCTCTACGGGACCCGGGCGGATTTGAAGCACCTGACCTTAGAGGAGCTTCGGGCGGTCAGCGCCGCCATGGTCCGGGCCAGGCGCATCCCCACATCCGGGGGACGGAGGAGACCGCCGCCCATCTGGCCCGACTCTGGGGC
>JAJQHP010000083.1 GCA_021199695.1 Clostridiales bacterium | reverse complement strand
CTTTCTTTTGTTCGGCCCCCCTGCTCTTTGACCCCTTCTTTTGACAGATGGGTGTGGGCGCTTCGGGGCCTCCCGTTGTTATATGGCAAGCCGGATATGGCATATCCGGCGAACCGACAGGGGCAGTGTAAAACCTGGTTATACAGCCTGTATTTTACCATGAAATCCTTTCGGGTGCAATCCTTTTTTCACGATTTATCAAAAAGTTACAACATTTGGTTCTTTCTTCAAAATTGGCACAGGCAAAAAGGGAGCCTCCCCGCAGTCGGAAGGCTCCCTTGCCATGCTATCTGTTTTTCCGTTTTTTCCTTCCGGGCGTCCCGGCTGATGACTCAGGCGGGGCCGTGGCCGCTCCCCCCGGGCCGAACCGGTCCAGCAGCGGGGCGGTAATGGCCGCCACACAGGGGACCGCCAGGACGATGCCCAGGCTGCCCGCAATGCCCCGGATGAGCTCGATGGCGACAAAGTCGGTGTTCATCAGCTGGGTGAAGGACACCTGATAGGAGTAGATGAGCACCATCATATTAAAGGAGGACCCGGCGATGGCCAGGACCAGGGTGTTGGCCATGGTCCCGGTGGCGTCCCGGCCCACCTTCACCCCGGAGAGGAACAGCTCCTTCGTGGAGATGTCCGGCCGCTTCTCCTTCAGCTCGTCCATGGCGGAGGCCACGCTCATGGCGATATCCATGACAGCCCCCAGGGCGGTGATGAGGACGCTGCTGAGAAACAGGCCACGAATTTGCAGCCCGTTCTCCGCCTGGGCCAGCATCAGGGCCTCCGCCTCGTCTGACTGATAGGCGGAGACGTGGATCAGCTGGGTCGCCAGCGCCCCCAGAAGGGCGGCGAAGCACACGCCGCAGATGCAGCCCAGCGCCGCGCCCACCGTCTTGGGCTGCCAGCCTCCCAGGAGATAGAAGCCCACGGCGGCGGTCAGCCCCACCAATATCACAGTCATGGGGACGGAGGGATAGCCCCGGAGGGTCAGGGGCACCAGGAGAAACACGGTGCTCACAAAGGCGAAGATCAGTCCCAAAAACGCCCTCAGCCCCTGGAAGCCTCCCAGGGCGATGAGGGCCAGGGCAAAGATTGCCACAAACAGCAGAAGCCATGGGGTGCGGTAGTAGTTATAGACGGAGACGGTGTACTCATCCACACCGCTGGTGTCGATGCGGACGGTGAGCCAGTCCCCCTCCCCTACGTCCACATTGTACAGGGCGCTGAGGTAGTTGGTGACCTCCACCACGTCCCCTTTGTATCGTCCGGACTGAATTTCAATCTCCAGCACCGTACTGCCCACGGAGTATCCCTCGTAGCTGTCGTCCGTCACCGTGTTGTCCTCCAGGACGGAGAGCACCCTGGCGCTTTCATACTCCGTGCCGCTGTCCTCGGTGACGGTGTAGCCGTTCCAGCCGCTGTTGGCCCAGTACAGGACCAGGGCGTATACCGCCAACAGTACGGCTATGACGGCGATCTTCACCGCCAGCTTTTTCCCATCTCTCTTGTCTCCCGTCTGTCGCTCTGTCATTGCTCTGTCCTCTCCGGAAAAGGGCCTGAGGCGAGATGCCCCAGGCCCCGTTTCCTGTATGCTTGATCGGCACCTGTGCCGATTTTTTCGATTGCTTACCGCTTCTGCTGACGCTTCCGCAGGACCACCACGGCCACAGCCGCCGCGACCGCGCAGACCGCCAGTACGATCCACAGCACGAGGTTGCTGCTGTCGCCGGTCTTAGTGCTGCCGGAGGTCTTGCTGGTGGAGGAGCTGGAGCTGCTGGAGCTGCTGCTGGAGCCGGAACTGCTACCGGAGCCGGAGCCGGAGCTGTCCGTGGTGTCGTCTCCGTCGTCCATCGCAGCGACCAGTCCGTCCATGGCGGCGATTAGGGCGGCGGTGGCCTCGTCCACCTCATCCTGGGTGGCGTTGGCGTCCGCCAGGACCGCCTTGGCGGCTTCCAGAGCGGCCTCCAGGTCAGCCCAGCTGTCGGAGGTGTAGTCGCTTTCGAACAGGGCCTCGGCATCCCCGATAGCGGCCTCCAGCTCGGAGGTGTCCACAGCGGCAGAGGTGTCAGAGATCACCACGACCTCATCGCAGTCTCTCACACGGAGGACGGCGACCTCCTCACCGAAGGTGTCGCTGTCAGTGGCCAGAGTCTCCGGGTGCATATACAACACGCCCACGGCGCTGACGGTGGAGCCCACCGTGACGGTATCCGCCAGGTTGTTCTCGCCGGTGGTGCCGGAGAGAATGTAGCCGTCGATAAAGACCACGGCCTCGCCGGTGCCGTCGCTGACTGTGATCTGGGCCAGGGTGCCGTCGGAGTTGTAGTAGACCGCCGTGACGGTGCCCTCCACCTGAAGCAGCATACCGCCGTTGGTATCGTAGTCAGATGCCTCGGCGCAGGTGACCAGGGTCGGGTCAATGACGTTCAGGTTCTCATCGTCCAGGATGGTGTAGCTCATCACCTTCAGCTCGATGTCGCCCTGGTAGGAGGCCAGATAGCCGGTGACCTCGATGTAAGTGCCCAGCTCCAGGCCGGATTCCGCATAGGGGAAGATGTCGATGCCGCCGGTCTCGTCCTGGATGTAGATGCAGTCGA
>JAJQHP010000156.1 GCA_021199695.1 Clostridiales bacterium | reverse complement strand
ACACAATCTGAACCGCATCCTCGCCCTGCTGATGGCGCTGGTCCTGGCCCTGGCCATGACCGCCTGTGACAGCGGCGATACCACCCAGGAGGACGCCGACAGCGACGCCTCCACCACCGAGGCTGCCGACACCGCCGAAGAGGAGGCGTCCGACGAGACGGAGGACGCTGAGGCTGAGGCTGAAACCGAGGCTGAAACGGAAACCGAGTCCGAGTCCGACAGCGACGCCGAGATCACCGACGGCGAGGAGAAGAACATCACCCTGACCGTCACCTACTCCGACGGCACCTCCGAGAACTACGAGATCACCACCACCGCCGAATACCTGATGGACGCCATCGAGGACACCGTCACCCTGGAGGACTCCGAGAGCGACTACGGCTTCTATCTGGAGACGGTCAACGGCGAAACCGCCGACTATGACACGGACGGGGCCTACTGGGCGATTTATGTCAACCACGAGTACGGTATGTACGGCCTGGACAGCCAGCCTGTGGCAGACGGCGACGACTTTGAGCTGATCTACACCGTTGGCTGAGCCGGAGCGGAAGCAGCTGCGCCCCGGGCTCATCGCCCGGGACGTGACCACGCTGGGCATGGCGACGGCCCTGGTGTTCGCTCTGCAGATCGCCATGTCCGGTCTGGCCAACGTGGAGCCGGTGACGCTGCTCATCCTGCTCTATACCCTTCACTTCCGGAAAAAGGCCCTGTTTATCATCTACGCCTTCGCCCTGCTGGAGGGCATCTGGTACGGCTTTCATCTCTGGTGGGTCATGTACCTGTATGTCTGGACGGTGCTGTGGCTGGTCGTGACGTTGCTGTCCCGGAGGGGCAGACGGCACGGGGCTCTTTTCTGGGCGGTGGTCGCCGGGCTGTACGGCCTGGCGTTCGGGTTTCTCTGTTCCTTTCCCTATGTGGCCCTTGGGGGCGTCAAAATGGCCTGGAGCTGGTGGCTGGCGGGTCTTCCCTATGACGCGGTCCACGGAGTGGCCAACTTTGTCCTGACGCTGGTGCTGTTTCTCCCCCTGGATCGGGTGATGACCATGCTCCGGCTGGGAGAATAATGGAAATCATTTTTGCCCGGGGCCATAGGCCCCGGGCATTTTTTCTATCCGGTCAGTCCGATATCCGGCTCAGCAGCCGCAGCCGTTTCCGTTGCCGCAGCTGCCGCAGCCACACCCGCAGCCGCCGCAGCAGAAGATGAGGATGATCAGGATAATGATCCACAGGCAGCCTCCGTTGCCCCAACCGTTGTTACAGCATCCCATATTGAGAACGACCTCCTGTCAGAAATTGCGGGGCCGGGTCCTCCCGACCTCCAAACCATCCTATGCGTCCGGGGAAAATAGGTGCAGACCTCTCCGTATCCTGCCGAAATATCGGCCAAATTCTCCGGTCTGTGTCCCTGGGGACTGGACACAGTGGCGGAAATCTATTAAAATAGAACCAATGAATTTCACTGTCCAAGGGCGTGTTCCCTGGCGGCGCAACAAAGGAAACGAACAATCATGCAGGATCACATCTATGTAAAGGGCGCACGGGTCAACAATCTGAAAAATGTGGACGTCACCATCCCCCGGGACAAGCTGGTGGTGCTCACCGGTCTGTCCGGGTCGGGGAAGTCCTCCCTGGCCTTTGACACCATCTATGCCGAGGGCCAGCGGCGGTATGTGGAGAGCCTCTCCTCCTATGCCCGGATGTTCCTGGGCCAGATGGAGAAGCCGGACGTGGACTATATCGACGGCCTGTCTCCCGCTATCTCCATCGATCAGAAGACCACCTCCAAGAATCCCCGCTCCACCGTGGGCACCGTCACCGAAATTTACGACTACCTCCGGCTCCTGTGGGCCCGGGTGGGCACCCCCCACTGTCCCAACTGCGGCAAGGAGATCCGCCAGCAGACGGTGGACCAGATCGTGGACCAGGTCATGGCCCTGCCCCCCGCCACCCGCGTGCTCATCCTCGCCCCGGTCGTCCGGGGCCGGAAGGGCGAGCACGTCAAGGTGTTCGACGATGCCCGGCGGTCCGGCTATGTCCGGGTCCGGGTGGACGGCATCCTCTACGACCTGACCGAGACCATTCAGTTGGAGAAGAACAAAAAGCACAGCATCGAAATCGTGGTGGATCGCCTGGTCATCCGGGAGGACATCACCCAGCGGCTCACCGACTCGGTCGAGACCGCCTCCGCCCTCTCCGGGGGACTGGTCATCGTCAACCTGGCCCGGGAGGACAAGGACATCACCTTTTCCCAGAACTACGCCTGTGAGGACTGCGGCATCTCCATCGAGGAGCTGACCCCCCGGATGTTCTCCTTCAACAACCCCTACGGGGCCTGTCCGGAGTGCTCCGGACTGGGCAGCCGGATGAAGGTGGACCCGGAGCTGATCGTCCCCAATCCCTCCCTGACGCTGTTGGGCGGGGCGATCAATGCCTCCGGCTGGAACAACATCAAGTCGGACAGCATCAGCCGGATGTACTTCGACGCTCTGGGCAAAAAGTACCACTTTGAGCTGGATCAGCCCTTTAAGACCCTCTCCGACGAGGCAAAGCACGTCATCTTTTACGGCACCGACGGGGAAAAGCTCACCCTCCAC
>JAJQHP010000188.1 GCA_021199695.1 Clostridiales bacterium | reverse complement strand
CTCTGCCGACTGCAGTCCTTTTTGACCACGATCAACGGCAGGGTCTCCACCGTCTCATAGGTGGTGAACCGCTTGCCGCAGGCCAGGCACTCCCGTCTCCGGCGGATGCTCTCCCCGTCGTCGGCCGGACGGGAATCCACCACCTTGCTGTCTACCTTTCCACAGTAGGGGCATTTCATGGGGGCACTTCCTCTCCGTCCCGGCGCCGTTCCGGCGCTGTTTTCTGGGCCTCATTATAGCACATTTTTCCAAAAAGGGAATAACAAAATGGAAAAAGCTGTGGGAATTGTCCCCCTTTTTCCCGGCATCCCGGTGACTTTTCCCCTCGATCGTGCTATGATGAGCCTGTCAGGGCCTGCGCGCGCACCGGGCGGGCTCCTTTTCAGCGCACAGGAGGTTTTGCCCATGCAGAACTATCGTATGGTTTTGGCCTATGACGGCAGCCGCTACCAGGGCTGGCAGAGCCAGGGGAACACCCAGAACACCATCCAGGCCAGAGTGGAGACGGCGCTCTCCCGGCTGACCGGAGAGGCAGTGGAGGTCAGCGCCTCCGGACGCACGGACGCCGGTGTCCACGCCGCCGGGCAGACCGTCTCGTTCCGGCTGGAGAGGGAGGCCGACTGCGCCGCCCTGCTGGAGGCACTCAACCGTTATCTCCCCGAGGACATTGGCGCGCTGTCTCTGGACCCCGCCGAGCCGCGGTTCCACGCCCGGCTCTCCGCCCGGGGCAAGGTGTACGTCTACCGCATCTGGAATTCCCAGGCCCCGGACGTCTTTGGCCGGAAGTACCGATATTCCCTCCCTCAGCCCCTGAACCTGGAGCGGATGGAGGCCGCCGCCCGGCTGCTGGAGGGGAAGCACGATTTCCGCTCCTTCTGCGGCCTGACCAGGTACAAAAAATCCACCGTCCGGACGGCGAGCCACATCTCTGTCACCCAGTCCGGGCCGGTGGTGGAGCTGCGGTTCCGGGGGGATGGGTTTCTCAACCGCATGGTCCGCATCCTGGCCGGGACGCTGGTGGAGGTGGGGTTGGGCCTCCGGGAGCCGGACACCATGACGGCGGTGCTGGCGGCCAGAGATCGGAGTGCCGCTGCGGGAGCGCTCCCGCCCCATGGGCTGATGCTGGAGACGGTATTCTATTGAGCGACAAAAACTGCCCCGTGCGAACGCACAGGGCAGTTTTTAAACGCATCAGAGAGAACTGGATTACTTCAGCTCGACCTTGCCGCCAACGGCCTCGATCTTCTCCTTCAGGGCGTCGGCCTCCTCCTTGGTGGCGGCCTCCTTCAGGGTGTAGGGAGCGCCCTCGACAGCCTTCTTGGCGTCGGCCAGGCCCAGACCGGTGGCCTCGCGGACAGCCTTGATGACCTTGATCTTGGCAGCGGCGTCGAAACCGGCCAGGACCACGTCGAACTCGGTTTTCTCCTCCACCTCGGGAGCGGCAGCGGCAGCGCCGCCGGCAGGACCGGCCATAGCGACGGCCTCAACACCAAAGGCCTCCTTCAGGGCGTCGGTCAGCTCCTTAACCTCCAGGAGAGACAGGCCCTTGATCTCTTCTACGATCGCATTGATCTTCTCAGACATGGTAATAACCTCCTAAAATAGAATAGCAGTCAGATTTTTGAATGGGTCGCTGCCCTTATTCGGCGGCAGCTTCTCCGGCGTTGTCCTTGTCGGCAATGGCGGCGACAACGGCGGCCAGGTTGGCCACAGGGGCGATGAGCACGCCCACCAGCTGGGCATACAGGTCCTTCTTGGAAGAAAGGGTGGCCAGCTGGGCGATCTCCTCCTGGGAGAGCACCTTGCCCTCCATGAAGGCGGCCTTGATGTGGAACTTGTCGTTGCCCATCTTGGTGGCGTAGTCGGAAATCACCTTGATGGGGGCGATGGGGTCCTCGTCACCGGTGGCCAGGGACGTGTTCCCGTGGAGCACGCCGTCCAGCTCGGACAGGCCCGCGTCGTCCAGCGCCCGGCGGACCATGGTGTTCTTCACGACGGTGTAGGAGATACCGGCCTTGCGGGCAGTGTTCCGCAGCTCGGTATCCTGCTCCACGGTGATGCCGGAGTAATCCACCAGGACGCCCGCCTGAGCGTTCTTCAGCTGATCCTCCAGAGCGGCCACCACGGCCTTTTTGGACTCCAGAACCTTTGCGTTAGGCATATTGTTTTCACCTCACTACAGAAAAAATCCTCCGCATCCAAAGGACAGGAGGACAGTACAAAAGCGATTTTTCAGCTCATGCACTCTCAGCAGGATGGCTGACGCCAGTTACCCGTAGGGACCCTGCTGTCTTTGAACGCAACTGATATTATACCAGAGGGGAACGGGCTTTGTCAACCCGTTTCCCCTCTGATTTGCACATTTTTTCCGGTCAAACCGGCGCCGATCACATCAGCTTGGCGGTGTTCACCCGGATGCCGGGGCCCATGGTGGAGGCCACGGTGCAGGAGCGGATATACTGGCCCTTGGCGGCGGAGGGCTTGGCCTTGATGACCGCGCCCACCAGGGCGTTGAAGTTCTCCTCCAGCTTCTGGGCGCCGAAGGACACCTTGCCGATGGGGCAGTGGATGATGTTGGTCTTGTCCAGACGGTACTCCACCTT
>JAJQHP010000109.1 GCA_021199695.1 Clostridiales bacterium | reverse complement strand
GCCTCGTACAGGCTGGTGTCCACGCTGGACAGGGTGGCCAGATAGATGATGGTGCCCCAGCCTGCATCCTGCCAGATGCCGCTGGCGATGTAGATGGTACGGAAGGCCTCGCTCATGGTCAAAAAGTCGGTCTGCGTGCCCAGGATCAGGTTGACCAGGCCGCCGGAGGGGCTCAGGAAAATGCGGATCATACCGCAGATGACCATGGTGGAGATGAAATGGGGGGCGTACAGCACGGTCTGCACCACGCGCTTGAAGCGGGTGAAATGCAGCTGATTGATCGCCAGGGACAGAATGATGGGGACGGGGAAGCTCCACAACAGACTGTACAGGCTGAGCAGGACGGTGTTGCGGATCATACGCACACAGTTGGGGCTGGTGAAGAACCGCTCAAACCAGTACAATCCGACCCACTCGCTGCCCAGATAGCCTCTGCTGGCCTTGAAGTCCCGGAATGCGATCTGAATACCATACATGGGCACGTATTTGTAGATGATGGTAATGATCACCGGGATGAGCAGCAGCAGATAGAGCTGCCAGTTGTTACGAAGCCGCGTCGCCAGGGACATTTTGTGGCTCGTCAATGGGGTATCTGCGACGGCTGTTTTTGAACTCACTTTTGCTCACTCCTTTTCTTGGTTGGTTTTCCGTGCTGTGTTCATCTCCTCTCTTCTGTGGGAAAGCACGCCTTCCGCACGGTGCAGAAATATCGTTTCACGGCCAGACGCTTGGAATATTGTCTGTTCTGGTCGGTGTATTCCCAGTCGTGAAACGTTATTTCTATCTTGTTAAAGATAATATACCAAAGTCCACAAACTTGTCAATACGATTGTTGCAAAATTGTTGTTTTCAACTTTTTACACAAAATTCAAATTCGCAATTTGTCCATTTTTACCATTTCGCGGAAAAAGAAACGTTTCATGAAATTTCAAATTACATCTTTACAAGGGCTTGCCTGTCGTGTATAATAAGGTGACAAGAGGCAGAACGTTTCATCTGCCCGGCACATTTCATCCCCGTATCGCAGGAAAAGAGGGATCGCGCATGACAAAGAAAACCGCCGCCCCCACCATGAAGGACGTGGCCCAGGAGGCCGGCGTCGCTCTGGGCACCGTCTCCAAGGTGGTCAACGGCCTTCCGGTGGGCAAGAGCTACCAGAAAAAGGTGGAGGCCGCCATCAAGAAGCTGGATTACCGGGTCAACAGCTACGCCAAGGGCCTGAAGGCCGGAAAGACCTATACGGCGGCGTTTCTCGTGCCGGACACCCTCAACCCCTTTTTCGCCTCCCTGACCTATTACGTCAACAAGGCCCTGGCGAAACGGAACTACCGGATGCTCCTCTGCTCCACCGAGGCCAGCCCGGAGATGGAGCAGATCTATCTGGACATGGCCCTGCAAAACAAGGTGGACGGCATTATCAGCCTGTCCTACAACGAGGCGCTGAAAATTCAGGCGGACACCCCCCTGGTCACCATCGACCGGCACATCAGCCCCGCCATCCCCTGTGTCGCCAGCGACAACTTTGCCGGCGGCAAGATGGCGGTGCGGGAGCTGCTCCGCCTGGGCTGCAAACGGCTGGCCTATCTGAGCATCGGCTCCCCCTTGCCCAACGAGGCCACCAAGCGGGGAGACGGCTTTCTCAGCGCCTGCACGGAGCACAACGTCCCCTATGATATGCTCCGGCTGCTGGACGGAGCCCCCTTCTCCGACTTCACCGATTTTCTCGTTCAGCACACCACCGACGGCGTGCTGGACTTCGACGGCATCTTCTGCGTCACCGACCACCTGGCCCGGCAGATCATCGCCTTTCTCCGCAGTCAGGGCCATCGGGTGCCGGAGGACGTGCAGGTGATCGGCTTCGACGGGATGCGGGACTTCGCCACCGGCGAGTATCTCTGCTCCACCATCGTCCAGCCCATCGAGCAGATCGCCGAGGTGAGCGTGGAGCTTGTCCTGTCCGAGGACTGGTCCAAGGCCCCTCCTCTGGTCAGTCTGCCCGTCCGCTACGTCAGCGGCGGGACCACAAGGGAGTAAGCCATGCCCAGTGATTACACAAAATGGCTCCAGCGGGACGTGGAGAAAAACGTGGCCGCAGAGTACACCCGGGCGCAAAAGCTGAAAAACTGGTGGAGCTACCACAAGTGGCTGGTGCTGGGCGGCATCGTCCTGCTGGCCATCGTCATCGAGCTGGTGGCCAACGCCCTGGGCATCGGTCAGACCCAACCGGACTACCAGGTGGCCTATGTGGGCTCCGCCACCCTGGAGGACGAGACCGCTCAGGAGATCGTCCAGTGGCTGGAGGCCATGGGCGAGGACTTAAACGGCGACGGCCAGGTGGTGGTCCAGCTCAACCAGTACCCCTTCCCGGACGCCTCCGACGGGGACGAGACCCTGGCCGCCATCCGCTCGGCGTCGGAGATCTCTCTGCTTGCGGACATCACCGAGGCGGAAAGCTATTTCTTCCTGCTGGACGACCCGGACGACTTCCAGCTCCGCTATCAGGTGCTGGCCCTGGCGGACGGGAGCTGTCCGGAGGACGCGGATTTCTCCGGCTCAGACAAGGTGATCGCCTGGACCGGGCCGGACGCCGGGCTGGAGCTGTACCTGGGCCGCCGC
>JAJQHP010000230.1 GCA_021199695.1 Clostridiales bacterium | reverse complement strand
CCCCTGAGGCTGAGGCCGCTCCTGCCGCCAGCCAGCCCTCCGCTCCCCGGGAGGAGGACCCTTTTGACGACATCTTCGCTATTTTCAACAAGCGCAGATAATCAAAATCGGAAACCACAGAGGCCGCCAGGTATCTGGCGGCCTTTTCCACTTGTCATACCGGCTGTCGAAGCCGGGCGAATTTACCTGAGACGAGGTGACATCCCATGCCGGGACGGAGAGAGAGAAAAGGGACGGTCAAAAAACGCAGCCCGTGGACGGTGCTGCTGATCCTTCTGGCGCTGTTGGCGGCGGGACTGCTGGCGGCGGTGCTGGCAGTGAACCATTTCAGACAACAGGCCGCCAACACCGTTGTCCAGGAGGCGGAGCAGGAGGAGACGGGGAACACCGTCACCGTGGGCGGCCAAGAGGTGGAGATCGACGAAGAGCTGCCCCAGAGCGACCTGGAGGAGGAGCACTTTACCGCCAACGAGGACGGGACCGTGACCTATTCCGGCCAGGCCCTTTACGGCATCGACGTCTCCGCCCATCAGGGGGAGATCGACTGGGCGGCCGTGGCGGCGGACGGGGTGGAGTTTGCCATCTTACGCATTGGCTACCGGGGCTACTCCGAGGGGACCCTGAACCAGGACGGCCAGTTTCCGGCAAATTACGAGGGAGCCACCGCCAACGGACTGACGGTGGGGGTCTACTTCTTCTCCCAGGCGGTCAGCGCCGAGGAGGCGGAGGAGGAGGCCCAACAGGTGCTCGCTTGGCTGGAGGGGCTGGAGATCGACGGCCCAGTGGTGTTCGACTGGGAGGAGATCGAGGACAGCGATACCGCCCGGACAAACGGTCTGGACGGGGAGACAGTGACTGCCTGCGCCAAGGCATTCTGCCAGGTCATCCAGGAGGCGGGCTATACCCCCATGGTCTACTGCAACGGTATGCTGGGTTATCTCAGCTATGACCTGACCGAGCTGGAGGGAGTGGGCATCTGGTACGCCGAGTACGGCGACTATCCCAGCTACGCCTATCAGGTGGAGATCTGGCAGTATTCCAACACGGGGACGGTGGACGGCGTCTCGGAGCAGGTGGACCGCAATATCTGGTTCCAGGATTGACCCACCCGACTGTAAAACGCAAAATTTACATAAAAACCATGCCCACACAGGAAAAAACGGGGAAGGAGAACGGCTGAAACGAAAAAAATGCTGCGAAATCTGAAAAACAGGCGCTAAGGCTTTGACAACGACAGTAAAATCGGGTAAAATAAGGGCCGGACGATGAGAACGGATGAAAAGGGGAGGACGGCCATGGACCGGATGGATATGGAAATTTTGAGCTGTCTCCGGGAGAATGCCCGGCTCTCTGCCTCGAAGATCAGTCGGAAGGTGAATCTCTCCGTCTCCTCCGTGCTGGAGCGAATCCATCGAATGGAGGAGCAGGGGATCATTCTGCGGTATACCGCCGTGGTAGACCAGGCCAAGCTGGGTCGTCCCCTGACCATGGTGATGGGCGTCTCCATGGAGAGTCCTCAATACTACGCGGGCTTTGAACAGAAAATTCTGGAGGAGCCGGATATGATCGAGTGCGAATGTCTCACCGGCAATATGGACTACCTTCTCCGGGTCACCGCCCAGTCCCATGAGCACTTGCAGGATCTGCACCACCGTATCGCCATGATGGAGGGCGTGGCCTCCATCACCAGCTACTATGTTCTGAAAAACGTCAAGGACGTCTGAGATCACCGCGATAAATGGACCGCCGCCGGGCTGAATGTCAGCCTGGCGGCGGTCATTTGGTTCTGTCAGATCGGCGGCGCTCAGCAGCGGGCCGGGCTGTCCCCCTGCAAGACCACGCCGGAGAGATAGGAGGTCTCCTCCGAGGCGGGGAAGACGAAGGCGTTGGCGATGTCCTCACTCCTGCACCCGGCAGCCGCCCCACTCAACCAGGGTAAAGCCCTCCCGCCGGAAGGGGTCAAACTGCTGGGCGGGCAGCTCTATCTCTGTGTCCACCGGCTTCCAGGCCATGAACACCCGGAGGACGCTGTCCGGCTCCGGGGTGACGGTGAGCCGGGCGTGGTCGGTGTACGCCGCCCCCTGGAAGCTGATCAGGTTCCACTCGTTCCCCTCCATCTGGGGGAGCCAGTAGACGATAAATTCGTTGTACTCCTCCGGGAGCAGGCCCATCTCCGCCAGCACCTGCTGTAAAAACGCCGCCGTGTCCTCGCCCCGGACGCAGAAGCCCTGAGAGAAGTCGTACTCCGTCCCGCTGCCGTCCATCCCCTCCCAGAACAGGTAGCTGTACTCCCGGCCCTGGGCGTCGGTGAGGGTGCCGTCCGGCTGGGCGGTGACCTGCCAGCCGGAGCCGTAGGCGGGATAGGTGGTGGTCAGCGTGCCGTCATAGTCCAGCAGGACGGAGACCTCCGTCTCCTCCTCCGGGTAGAGGTAGATGACCGGCTTGGCGCTGTAATCGTTGGCGTCGGTGCAGCCGCAGAGGGCCGCCAGCATCAGCAGGGCCAGAAGCAGGGGAAGGATGCGCTTTTTGATCGTTTTCATGTCAGTTCTCCTCCTCATCTGAGAGGCTCCGCACCCCCAGGAAATAGCGGTCACAGTCCGGGTCGAGGACCGCCTGG
>JAJQHP010000264.1 GCA_021199695.1 Clostridiales bacterium | reverse complement strand
TCGCCGCAAGGCGACTGAGGGAGAGCAGCACGCACCCACGACACCGTAAAATCCTCCGGCGAACTCGTCATTGGCCGTCTGTCAGCACACCCCGTTCCACTTCTCCCACCCTGCACATTGACTTTTTGGGCTGTTAATCGTATACTTTTAGGGAAATATGAACCGGAAGGGGAAATTGAGATGAAAAGACTGCTTGCCCTGCTCCTGGCCCTGACCATGGTCCTGTCCCTGGCGGCCTGCGGCGCATCTGACGAGACGGTAACAGATACGAACACGGACGCCGCCGATTCCGCCGAGACGGCGGAGGAGACCGCCGACGATACCGCAGAAGGGGAGACTACCGCCAGCGCCCGGGTGGTCAACATCGGCTGCACCTCCGCCCTGGGGACGCTGAACCCCCTGCTCATGGACGGGGACTGGGTGAACGTCTACGCCCAGAGCCTGGAGTTTTTGCCTCTGGTCAGCCTGAACGACGAGATGGAGTTTGAGTACATCCTGGCCGACGAGATCACCACCGAGGACAACCTGACCTTCACCGTCCACATCCGGGAGGACGCCGTCTGGTCCGACGGGGAGCCCATCACCGCCGACGACCTGGCCTACACCATGACCCGCATCGCCAGCCCCCTGGTGATGAACTACGCCATGCAGTTCACCGCCATCGTGGGCACCGACGACGAGACCGGCTGGGTGGAGGAAGGAGCCGAGACCATCGACGGCCTGGAGGTCGTGGACGAAAAGACCCTGAACATCACCTTCAAGTATGAGATGAACCTGACCAGCTTTCTCAACGGCTACGCCCAGTACATCCTGACCCTGCCCAAGCACATCCTGGAGACCATCCCGGAGAGCGAGCTGGCCACCTCCGACTGGTTTGACGCCCCCACCGTTGTCTCCGGGCCCTATATGGTGACCAGCTACGACGCCAACCACTACATCTCCTATGTCGCCAACGAGAACTATTTCCTGGGCGAGCCGGAGATCCTGTACTGCAACATCCAGATCGTGGACGGCAGCCAGCTGCTCACCGGTCTGCAATCCGGGGAGATCGACATCGTCCCGCCCCTGCTGGCCACCATCCCGGAGGAGGACTATCCCTCCGTCCAGAGCCTGGAGGGCATCACCGCCACCTACGGCTCCGCCATCGCCACCGAGACCATCTTTATCAACGCCGACTGCATCCCGGACGAGCAGGTGCGCCAGGCCATGCTCTGCGCCATCGACCGGGAGACCATCGTCACCGGCCTGCTCACCGGCGGGGCGGAGCTGATGGACGGCTTCTGCGTCCCCGACGGCCCCTACTACTCCGGCCAGAGCGCGGTCAGCTATGACCCGAACCAGGCCCTGGAGCTGCTGATGCAGGCCGGATGGGACGGCAGCGAGACATACACCCTCTACATCAACTCCGGGGACAAGACCCTCATCAACGCCTGTACCCTGTGCCAGGCCTACTGGGCGGCTGTGGGCATCCAGGTGGAGCTGGTCACGGTGGACCTGGAGACCCTGACCACCAACGCGGGCACCGACGAGTATGACATGATCGCCGTCCAGTACACCTATCCCGCCGTGGACCCCAGCTGGGACATCGACTGGGTGCTGTCCGCCTGGTGCCATCTGTACCCGGATGAGGTACAGGCGGCGGTGCTGGGCATCCAGTCCAGCGGCGACCTGACCGTCCAGCAGGAGAACTACGCCCTCATCGACGCCTTCGCCCAGGAGCAGGTCCCCCTCATCTGCCTGTACGCCAACGGCCCTCTGGGGGCGGTGCGGGACACCCTCCAGAACGCCGAGGCCACCATGTACGGCTGCATCAACAACATCCACGAGTGGAGCTTTGCCGAATGAGCCTGCTGGAGGTGTCCGACCTCCACCTCTCCTTCGGGGAGCAGGAGGTGCTCCACGGCCTTGACCTGAAGGTGGAGCCGGGGGAGTTTCTCGCCCTGGTGGGGGAATCCGGCTCCGGCAAGAGCGTGACCGCCCTGACGGTGATGGGACTGTTGCCCCCCAACGCCAAAGTCACGGCGGGGAGCGTCGCCTTTGACGGGCAGGATTTACTTGCCTGCACCCCGAAGGAGCTGGACCGGTTCCGGGGCGGTCAGATCGGCATGGTCTTTCAGGACGCACTCACCAGCCTGAACCCGGTGATGACGGTCGGGGAACAGCTCACCGAGGGGCCGAGAATTCACCTGGGCTATGACAAAAAGCAGGCGGAGAACCTGGCCCTTTCCCTGCTGGAGCGGGTGGGCCTCCCCGGAGGCCGGGAGCAGCTGAAACGCCACCCCCACACCCTCTCCGGGGGGCAGCGGCAGCGGGTCTGCATCGCCATGGCCCTGGCCTGCAATCCCCGGCTGCTCATCGCTGATGAGCCCACCACCGCCCTGGACGTCACCGTCCAGGCCCAGATCATGGAGCTGCTGGGCAATCTCCAGCGGGAGAGCGGCATGGCGGTGCTGTTTATCACCCACGATATCGCCCTGGCCGCCCGGCAGGCCCACCGCATCGCCGTGGCCTGGGAGGGCCGGGTGGTGGAGGCGGGGGACGCGGGGACCATCTTGCACCATCCCCAGCACCTATACCCGGCGCCTGGCGGCGGCGGCCGAGAAACTGAGGCTGAAAT
>JAJQHP010000258.1 GCA_021199695.1 Clostridiales bacterium | reverse complement strand
CCATGACCCTGGGCACCATGGACCCCGCCACCCAGGCAGCGGCGGCCAAGCCCGTGGTCATTGACGAGTCCATGCTCACCGAGGCGGAGCGGAAAATCGTGGACGACTTCTCCAAGAAAATCGACATCACCGATTCCCAGCAGGTGCTGCTGTACGGCACGGCGGCCCAGAAGAACATCGCCGACTTCTCCGACCACGCCCTGGAGAGTGTGAAGAGCAAGGACCTGGGTGAGGTTGGCGAGACCCTGTCCAGCCTGGTGGTGCAGCTGAAAAACAGCGCCCCCGGCCAGCAGGAGCAGAAGAAGGGCTTCTTCCGCAAGGCCAAGATGAAAACAGATGAGCTTCAGGCCCAGTACGCCAGCGCGGAGAAGAATGTGGACAAAATCAGTGAGATTTTGGAGCAGCATCAGGTGGCCCTGATGAAGGACGTGGCCATGCTGGACCAGATGTTTGACCTGAACCAGCAGTATTACAAGGAGCTGACCATGTATATCATCGCCGGGAAAAAGCGGCTGAACGAGGTCAAAACCGGCGAGCTGGAGCAGCTTCGTCAGCGGGCCATCCAGACCGGCACCCAGGAGGATGCCCAGGCCTACAACGACATGGCAAACCTGGTGAACCGGTTCGAGAAGAAGCGCAACGACCTGGAGCGGACCCGGATGATCTCCATCCAGATGGGCCCCCAGACCCGCCTGCTGCAAAACAACGACACCCTGATGATTGAGAAGATCCAAACCTCCCTGGTGAACACCATCCCCCTGTGGAAGAGCCAGATGGTGCTGGCCCTGGGGCTGGAGCGCTCCCGCCAGGCCACCGCCGCCCAGACGGCAGTCACCGATATGACCAACGATTTGCTGAAGAAGAACGCCGAAATGCTCCACATGGGTACCGTCGCCACCGCCAAGGAGGCGGAGCGCTCCATCGTGGACATTGAGACGCTCCAGCACACCAACCAGGAGCTGATCTCTACTCTGGACGAGGTCATCTCCATCCAGCAGGAGGGCTCCCAGAAGCGCAGAGAGGCCGAGGCAGAGCTGAGCCGTATCGAGGGTGAGCTGAAGCAGAAGCTGCTCTCTCTGCGGGGTTAATTTTCCGCTCACGGAACCGAAGGCAGGTGATTTCCCGTGAAAGCGCTCAACGCATTGAAAAAATTCCCGGTTGCTGTAGCCATTACCGCCCTCATCGTAGCTGGCTGCATTGCATACAGTCTGTTCCTGGCCCCGGTGGCCGTGATCGACGTCCAAACCGGGAACTGGGTGCAGGATGACGCCGACGTCCTCTCCGACGCCACAGAGGAGACCCTGCGCACCTATGATCAGGAGTTTGACAGCAAGTACAGCAGCGTCGTCGCTGTCGCCACCGTCTCCTCCTCCCGAGGCTGGGAGCTGGAGGACTACGCGCTGGAGCTGGCTACCAACTGGGATCTCACCGCATATGACGTAATCCTCGTCCTGGACATCGGCGGACAGCAGGTTTATATGGTGGACGGCGGCAGCCTGACGGAGCTGGACTCCACGGCGGCCACCACCGAGACCATGGCTTCCGATTTTTACGCCGGAGATTATGACAGCGCCGTACTCAGCCTGTTCTCCTATATGAACGACTGGTATGCCAGTCACTTTGCAGACGGTTCCGATTACAACGCTCCCTATGGCAACTATTACGATGACTACTATTACGACGATTACTACTACGATGATTACTACTATGCCGGAGGCTCCGGGTTCGACCTGTTTGGCCTGATCCTGATCCTGGCAGTCATTTTTATCGTTCTCTCTCAGATCGAGCGGCGCCGGTATAACACCTGGTACAGCCAGTATGGGCATATGGCCGCGCCTCCGGTGCGGTTCGTGCCCATCTTCCCCTGGCACCGGCCGGGGAGCGCCTGGTTCCGCAGAATGGGGCGTCAGCCGCCTCGTGGCCCCGGTGGTCCCGGTCCCCACGGGCCTGGCGGACCTGGCAGCCGTGGTTCTGGTGGGCCGGGAGCCCGTCCCGGCTCTCGTCCCGGCGGCCAGAGCAGGAGTGGCAGCTTTGGGGGCAGCTCCCGGGGCGGCGGTTTTGGCGGCAATAGCAGCCGGGGCGGCGGCTTCGGTGGCAGCTCCAGAGGCGGAGGCTTCGGCGGCGGCAGCAGCCGGGGCGGTGGCTTTGGAGGCAGTTCCCGCGGCGGCGGCTTTGGCGGTGGCGGAGGCCGCGGAGGCGGTTTCGGCGGTCGCCGGTGACTTCCTCACCCCTGTTCATCGACAAAAACACCCTGCGGATTAAGGTTCCGCAGGGTGTTTTATCGCTTGTCGAAATCAGAGCGCCTCGTCCTCCAACACGATATGTGCCTTCAGCAGATTGGTGTATCCGGTAGCGCCCAGAGGGACTCCGGCGGTGATGATGATACGGTCTCCCGCCTGCACCAGATGTTCCTTGACGGCGGTCTCCGCGCACAGGGAGAAGATGCGGTCGGTGGAGCTGACCTCCCCGGTCAGGCACGGGACGATGCCCCAGAGCAGATTCATCTGCCGACGGGTCTTTTCCCGGAGGGTGATGGCCACTACGCCGCAGGCGGGGCGGAACCGGGAGATGAGCCGGGCCGTATGGCCGGAGGCGGTGGCGGTGACGATGGCTTTCGCA
>JAJQHP010000128.1 GCA_021199695.1 Clostridiales bacterium | reverse complement strand
GTTCTCGTCATAGGCCACCGTGACCTGGCTCTTGCCGTCGGGGCGGAGCCAGGGGAGGGCGCCGCTCCTGCGCTGAGCCGCCAGGGCACGGGTCAGATTGTGGGCCAGGGCCACGGGGGCGGGCATCAGCTCCTGGGTCTCCCGGCAGGCGTAGCCGAACATCATACCCTGGTCCCCTGCGCCGATGCGGTCGGCCTCGTCCTCCTGGCCCCCCTGGGCCTCGTAGGACTGGTCTACTCCCATAGCGATGTCGGGGGACTGCTTGTCCAGAGTGGTGAATACGGCGCAGGTCTGGGCGTCAAAGCCGTACTCCGGCCTGTTATAGCCGATGTCGGCCACCGTCTTTCGGACGATGGCGGGGATGTCCACCTGGGCCCTGGAGGTGATCTCCCCCATGACCAGCACCATGCCGGTGGTGGTGGCTGTCTCGCAGGCCACCCGGCTCATGGGGTCCTGGGCCAGCATGGCGTCCAGGACGGCGTCCGAAATCTGGTCGCAGACCTTGTCCGGATGCCCCTCGGTGACAGATTCAGAGGTGAAAATACGGTTGCTCATGGTGTTGTGTTTCCTTTCTGTTTTTGTGATCTTTTTACAACATCCCAGCCCCGTGTGACTCTTTGACGAAAAAACTGCGCACCCATGCGGATACGCAGCAGAGAGCACGCTGTCCTCATCTTTACGAAAAACCGCTGGACTTGGCACCTTACCCATCAGCACGTCTGCTGACAGGGCAGGTTGCCGGGCTTCATCGGGCCAATCCCTCCGCCACTCTTGATAAGGCTGTTTTATTGTAAGGCTATTATAGGGACTTGTCCCCTGTTTGTCAACCGGACAAACCGCCCCGGATGTAACAGATTTGGACAGATTTGCATTGGCGTCCCACAAGGTTGAGGGTGAAAAAATGTCTGTCTCATTTTTTGTCTCTTTTTCCCCAAAACCTCTTGACAATCGGGAACGCCTTGGGTATCATTGGGTAGATAGTTAGTTTGTTTAACTGTTTTGCGGCGTCGGAGGGGGGCTCGGTCTATGGACGACTTTGCGGCCCGGCTGAACGAGCTTTTGGATGAGGCGTATCTGAACATCCTGTCCATGGAGGAGCAGAGCGTCCGCTCCTGCACCCATCTGGGGCTGTCCACCGGCGAGTTCCACCTGATCCAGGTGGTGGGCAACGGCGGAGAGGACGGCATCTCTGTCAGCGAGATCGCCGACGCCATCCATGTGGCCCGCCCCACCGCCAGCGTGGCCGTAAACAAGCTGGCCCGCCGGGGCTTTGTCAGCAAGGAGCGCAGCGCCCGGGACGGACGCTCCATCCGGGTACGGCTGACCCGCCAGGGCAGGCTGGCCTACGCCTATCACCGCTACTATCACCGTCAGCTCTTCAACCGCCTGACCGCTGAATTTTCCCAGGAGGAAAAGGCCGCCCTCATCAAGGGGGTGGAAAAGCTGAACCGGATTTTCCTGGAGACCCTCATCGAGGGCGACAAGGGCAGGGAAAAGACCTGACGGACTCCCTTTCGCTGAAAAGCCGATGCTTGCGGCTTTCAGATATATTTAAAGACGATTCTTTTTAGGAGGACTCAATCATGGACATTTTTGCAAAGGTTGCCGAGGTTCTGGCTGACCACACCGGCCGGGACGCTTCCGAGATCACTTCCGACACCACCTTCGAGAGCCTGGGCATCGACTCCCTGGAGACCGTTGAGATGGTCATGGAGCTGGAGGAGGAGCTGGATTCCGAGCTGGATCTGGACGAGAAGGTCTCCACCGTCGGTGAGCTGGTCGCTTTCATCGAGAAGAAGCTGGCTGAGTAATTTCGGTCGTCCCTGTCCGGCTCCCCCGGGAGCCGGATGGCCTGAGCTTCCACTGTTTGCATCTGGAACATAGGGCTTTACGACTGCCGCCGTCCTGACGGCGGCAGTCTTTTCCTGTTGTTCCGTCCATTTTGGAGGTTTTATGAGCAAGATCGCATTTGTATTTTCCGGTCAGGGCGCGCAGTATCCCGGTATGGGCGCGTCCCTGGCCCAGGCCAGCCCCGCCGCCAAGGCGGTGTTCGACCTGTGTGACAGCATCCGTCCGGGCACCAGCGCCCAGTGTTTTTCCGGCACCAAGGAGGAACTGACTGTCACCTCCAACACACAGCCGGATATGTTCGCCGTGGAGGTGGCCGCCGCCGCCGCCCTGACCGAGGCGGGTATCCAGCCCGCCGCCCTGGCCGGATTTTCCGTGGGCGAGATCGGGGCCCTGGCCTTCTCCGGCGCCCTCTCCGTGGAGGACAGCTTCCGCCTGGTCTGCCGCCGGGGCGAGCTGATGCAGGAGGCCTCCGATGTGGCAGACACCGGCATGGTGGCCGTGGTCAAGCTCCCCCCGGAGAAGGTGGAGGAGCTGGCCGGTCAGTTTGACCAGGTCTATCCCGTAAACTACAACTCCCCCGCCCAGACCGTCTGCGCCGGGCTGTCCGCCTCTATGGGCGGCTTCAAGGCGGCTGTCAAGGCGGCGGGTGGACGGGCCATCCCTCTGCGGGTGGCGGGCGCCTTCCACTCTCCCTTTATGGCCTCGGCCAGCGAGGGACTGGCAGAGGAGCTGAATGGCTACACCTTCCAGGCGCCCAAATACGTTCTCTATTCCAACG
>JAJQHP010000119.1 GCA_021199695.1 Clostridiales bacterium | reverse complement strand
TCCCGTCATCGACCTGATGCCGGAGCAGCGGGACATCTCCGCCAAGGGAGGCACCATGCGCCTGGGCGCCTATCCCTGCCGGGTGACCACCACCGACAGCAAGACTTTCCAGGCCTACGGCGAGCCGGTCATTTACGAGCGCCACCGCCACCGCTACGAGTTCAACAACGCCTATCGGGACCTGCTCACGGAAAAGGGCCTGGTGCTGGCGGGGCTCTCCCCCAACAACCGCCTGGTGGAGATCGTGGAGCTGCCGGAGCATCCCTGGTTCGTAGGCGTCCAGTTCCACCCCGAATTCAAGAGCCGGCCAAACCACGCCCACCCACTGTTCCGGGAGTTCATCGGCGCGGCAAAGCAGCTGAACGAGTCGAGAAGATAAGCAGAAAAAGAGGGCCTGTCGTCAGATAGCCCACAAGGACAGAGGTCAGACGCCCAAACGGGTCGGTCTGGCCTCTGTCAGCTGTTTTGGGAGACAGGGACGCCGACCGGACGGAAAGAGAACGCTCCCCGACCACACCACCGGTCGGGGAGCGTCCTGAAAGAAAGGGAGAAAGAAAAGAGAAAGGAGAAAAAGAGAGGGGTTTGCGCTTCGTTCCTGACAGTGACTATTATATCAGGATGCGGAGGAGATTGTTGAAGAAATTGAAAACCGTTTATGAAGTATCTGTAAACAACAAAAACGGGTGAAATAGAGAACTTTCAGCGTAATTTCAGAAAAGGAGGTAAATCGCTCAGGCGATATAGATATAGTACACGGACAGCCACAGATGGGCCACGACGCACAGCCAGAAGGGGACGGAGGTGAGACAGGCGGACCGCTTCTCGGACGCAGACCAGCCGGTGGGTCCGGGGTAGAGGTTCCGCCACGGTTTTTTCGCCAGCAGATAGAAGATGGCGTAGCCGATGCAGAGATAGATGGCGGCGTCAAAGATGCCCCACACCAGGTCGGAGTCCGGGAGATAGTCCACAAGGACGCCGCAGAAGAAGTTGATGAACATATGCAGGCCGATGTTCCACTTCATCTCCCCGGTCATAATGTGGATATAGCCCAGCACCAGACCCACCACCGTGGCGTAGAAAAACTGATACAGATTGGTGTGGAACAGGCCGAAAAACAGGGAGGAGATCAGCAGCGCCGACCAGTCCCCCAGAAAGAGCAGCCGGTCCAGCAGCAGTCTGCGGAAGAGCAGCTCCTCAAAGACGGGAGCGATGACGACGGTGAAGAGGAGGGCCACCAGAAGCGGTTCCTGAGAGATGGCCTCGTTGGCGTAGTCCACCGTGTCCGTATCCGCCAGGAGCAGCTGGGTGAAGATGCTGGCCAGATACAGAAGACCGACTCCTACGGCGATGCCGGAGAATACCTGTCCGGTGGAAGGTTCCGGACCTTTGGCCAGACGGGGATAGGGAAAGTTCCGAAGGATCAGACCAAAGGCGATGAAGCCGGCGGGATAAATCACGATGGCATCCATGGCGTAATAGTACCAGTCGCTGTAAAAGAGTCGATAGTTCCCCGTGTAATAGGGGATATAGTACAGCTGTACGGCGACCTCGACGAGGACGGTGAACACCAACAGGGCGATGCTGGCCATGCTGTAGTAGTGGCGCAGCTCCTGCTTTGTCTGGGGAAATGTCATAGTGGGACCTCCTTTTTACGGGTCAAAAAGATTTTAACACAATTTGCGGAAAAAGGATACCATCTATTGGCAAAATCCGATATAATAAAAGCGCGCCGACGGACGAATGTCGGCAAGACAAGGGACAGTCGGCTTTTGAGCTGTCAGATAGACAGGAGGAACAGATTTTATGAGCGAACGAGCGGATGTAGTGATCATCGGCTGCGGCGAGGCGGGGATCTTCGCCGGTTACGAGCTGGTGAAGCGCTGCCCGGAGCTGAAGGTGACAGTGCTGGAGCAGGGGGCGGATATCTACGCCCGCACCTGCCCCATCGTCCAGGGAAAGGTGGACCGGTGCATCCAGTGCAAGACCTGCGGGACCATGTGCGGTTTCGGCGGGGCGGGTGCCTTTTCCGACGGCAAATTCAACTTCACCACCGAGTTTGGCGGCTGGCTGACCGACTACATGGAGGACCGGGAGGTCATGGAGCTCATCCACTACGTGGACTCGGTAAACGTCCATTTCGGGGCCACGGAGAAGGTCTACTCCACCTCCACCCCGGAGGCCATGGCCCTGGAGCGGGAGGCGCTGAAATACGACCTCCACCTCCTCCAGGCTCAGTGCAAGCACCTGGGGACGGAGAACAACTTGCGCATCCTGGCCAACCTGTATGAGGATCTGAAGCAGCGGGTGGACTTCCGGTTCCACACCGCCGTAGAGCGGATCGAGGCGCTGCCGGAGGGCGGCTACCGCCTGTGTACGGACAAGGGCGACTTTGACTGCGCCTGTCTCATCGCCGCCCCCGGCCGCTCCGGGGCGGAGTGGTTCGCCAGCCAGTGCAAGGGGCTGGGCATCCCTCTCATCAACAACCAGGTGGACATCGGCGTCCGGGTGGAGCTGCCCGCCAAGGTGTTCCAGCACATCACCGATGTGGTCTATGAGTCCAAGCTGGTCTACCGGACAAAGCAGTACGGGGATCAGGTGCGCACCTTCTGCATGAACCCCTACGGCCATGTGGTGGCGGAGAACGTGGAGG
>JAJQHP010000198.1 GCA_021199695.1 Clostridiales bacterium | reverse complement strand
AGGACTTCTTCGCCTGCAACGCCCCCATCAAGGGCCTGTATGAGCTGGGGGTGGAGATCGAGGAGAACTCCGAGCTGGACCTGCTGGTGTCCTATCAGGAGCACGCGGGCGACCCCCGTATCCCCGATGTCTGCGCCGACATGGCCCAGGAGATGGGCGAGGGCCGGTATTATCCCGAGCTCAACGAGCGCATGGCTCAGTTTGAGCTGACCCTGCTGGACTGGGCGGAGAACCACAAGGGCAGCCGGAAGTACGTGGCCTTTGCGGACAAGTGCTGGCCCGCCTTCCCCAGCCAGTTCGGCTTCGAGCCCTGCTATGTGAACAGCCGCCTGGCCAGCCGGGGCATCCCCGTCTCCTGCGAGGTGGACATCTACGGTGCTCTGTCCGAGTACATCGGTATGTGCGTCTCCGGCGACACCGTCACCCTGCTGGACATCAACAACTCCGTGCCCCAGTACATCTACGACGAGGACATCAGGGGCAAGTACGATTACAAGCTCACCGACACCTTCATGGGCTTCCACTGCGGCAACACCCCGGCGTGCAAGATGTGCGCCGACCGGGCAGTGAAGTATCAGCTCATCCAGCACCGCCTGCTGGAGCCCCAGGGCAGCGAGCCGGACTTCACCCGGGGCACGCTGGAGGGGGACATCGCCGCCAGCGACATCACCTTCTATCGTCTCCAGTGCGACAGCCAGGGCCAGCTCCGGGCCTACATCGCCCAGGGCGAAATTTTGGACGTGCCCACCCGCTCCTTCGGCGGCATCGGCGTCTTCGCCATCCCGGAGATGGGCCGGTTCTACCGCCATGTGCTGGTGCAGAAGGGCTATCCTCACCACGGGGCGGTGGCCTTCCACCACTGCGGGAAGGAGCTGTTCGAGGTGTTCAAGTATCTGGGCATCGCCGACATCGCCTACAACCAGCCTAAGGGCGTCCTCTATCCCACGGAGAACCCCTTCGCCTGAGCCGAATCCCACAAAAACGTACAGCGGCCTGCATCGTAACGGTGCAGGCCGCTTTCTTTATGGGGTCGAAAAAACGGGCGGCAGACGGAAAACGTCTGCCGCCCATGGCGTATAGGGGGGAATCAGCTCTTGTTGCGCACGTCCACGTGCCAGATGTTGGCGGCGTAGTCGGAAATGGAGCGGTCGGAGGAGAAGATGCCGGAGCGGGCGATGTTGGACACGGACATCTGGTTCCAGTGCTTCTGATCCTGATAGGCCTCGGCCACCTTCTCCTGGGTGTAGCGATAGCTCTCGAAGTCGGCCAGCAGCAGATAGGGGTCCGCCTGACCGCCGTTGCCGTAGAGCAGACCGTTGGTCAGATCCTCATACCGCTTGCCGTCGGAGAAGCCGTTGGTGATGGCGGCCAGCACCTCCCGGATGACCGGGTTCTGGTTGTAATACTCATAGGAGTTGTAGCCGGAGCGGAGCCTGCTGGATACCTCATCGGAGGTGAGGCCGAAGATGAAGATGTTGTCGTCGCCCAGGACACTGTGCATCTCCACATTGGCGCCGTCCTCGGTGCCGATGGTCAGGGCGCCGTTCATCATGAACTTCATGTTGCCGGTGCCGGAGGCCTCCTTGCCGGCGGTGGAGATCTGCTCGGACACCTCGGCGGCGGGCATCAGCTTCTCCGCCAGGGAGACCCGATAGTTCTCCAGGAAGAACACCTGGAGCTGATCCTTGCACCGGGGATCGCTGTTGATCTCCCGGCTCAGGGAGTTGATCAGCTCGATGATCCGCTTGGCGGTGTAGTAGGCCGGGGCGGCCTTGGCGCCAAAGAGGAAGGTGCGGGGCTGGATGGTCTTGCCGTTCTGGATCTGCTGGTACAGATAGATGATGTGCATCACGTTGAGCAGCTGGCGCTTATACTCGTGCAGCCGCTTCACCTGCACATCGAAGATGGCGTCGGGGTTGAGCCGGAAGCCGTACTGCTTGAGAGCGTAGTCGGCAAACGCCTCCTTGTTGGCCCGCTTGATCTTGGCCAGCTGGTTCAGAGCGGAGGGGTCCTCCCGGGCGGCCTCGAACTTTTTCAGGCCGGACTGGGGATGGAGCAGATACTCGTCGCTGCCGGTGACATCCTTGATGAGCTGATCCAGCTGGGGGTTGATCTGGCTGAGCCAGCGGCGGTGGTCCACGCCGTTGGTGACGTTGGTGAACTTATCCGGAGTGCGCAGCCATGCGGTGTGGAACACGTCGTCCTTCAGAATCTGGGAGTGGAGGGCGGCCACGCCGTTGACGGCATAGCAGGCGGCCACGCAGAGGTTTGCCATGCGCACGTCGCCGTCCCAGATGATGGCCAGCTCCCGGGCCTTGTTCTCATCGCCGTGGAAGAAGTCACGGACCCGGCGCAGATAGCGCTCGTTGATCTCGCAGATGATCTGCCAGCAGCGGGGCACCAGGGACTCCACCAGGGCCTGGGGCCAGTGCTCCAGGGCCTCGGCCAGAACGGTGTGGTTGGTGTAGGCCACGGTGTGGGTGGTGATATACCAGGCGTCCTCCCAGGTCATGCCCTGCTCATCCAGCAGCAGGCGCATCATCTCGGGGATGACCAGGGTGGGATGGGTGTCGTTGATCTGGATGACGTGCTTCTCGTGGAAGTTGTAGAGGGTGCCGTAGTGCGCCAGGTGCTTGCGGAAGATGGACTGGAT
>JAJQHP010000110.1 GCA_021199695.1 Clostridiales bacterium | reverse complement strand
GCCTGCTCTGCACCGATGACAAGCATCCCAACGACCTGCTGGAGAAGGGACACATCGACTACATCATCCGGGAGGCGGTGAACCGCCACGGGGTAGACCCCATCATCGCCGTAAAAGCGGCCACCCTCCACGCCGCCCAGTATTTCCGGCTGGACGGGCGGGGGGCCATCGCCCCCGGCTATCTGGCGGACCTGGTGGCGGTGGACGATCTGCACAGCTTCCGGGTGCAGCAGGTGTGGAAGGGCGGCGTGTGCCGCTACGAAAACGGGGTGCTGTCCGACATTCCCAAGCCACAGGTCAGTCCTGACCTGGACGCCCTGGCCCACGACACCTTCCACGTCTCTCCCCTCACCCCGGAGGATTTCCGGACGGAGGGGCCTCTGGGGGTCATCGGCATGGTGCCCGGAGAGATTGTCTCCACCGACAACGGCACGGCAGACGGGGTCGATCTGGAGCGGGACATCCTGAAGATCGCCGTCATCGAGCGGCATCACAACACCGGACACATCGGCCTGGGCTATCTCCAGGGCTACGGCCTGAAACGGGGGGCGGTGGCCACCTCGGTGGCCCACGCCTCCCACAACCTGATCGTGGTGGGGGGCGGACGAAAATGCGATGGCCGCCGCCGCCACCCGGATTATCGCCCAGCACGGGGGCATTACCGTAGTGGACGGGGGCCGTCCCGTGGCGGGGGTGGTGCTGGAGATCGCCGGGCTCATGAGCGACCTGCCTCTGGAGGAGATCAACCGCCGCCTGGAGGACGCCAAGGCGAAGGCGGCGGAGCTGGGGGTCAGCGAGGGCATCGACCCGTTTATGACCCTGAGCTTCATGTCCCTGCCCGTCATCCCCACCCTGCGGCTGACCACCCGGGGATTGGTCCGGGTATAGCGACCTGACAAAACTTTTGGGAACATTACTTTTTTAAAAGCCGGTTGAAATGGCCGGAGAATTGCCGTATACTATATAGAGCAATCGAGGTATCCGGCAAAGAGAATGAGGAGGAGACCACTATGAAATACGGACGTACTTATAACTTTTCCGCAGGCCCTGCCATGATGCCGGAGCCGGTGCTGGAGGAGATCGCCGCCGAGGTGATGAACTACCGGGGCAGCGGCATGAGTGTCATGGAGATGAGCCACCGCTCCAAGGTGTTCCAGCAGATCGCTGACGAGGCGGAGGCCGACCTGCGGACGCTGATGGGCATTCCGGACAACTACAAGGTGCTGTTCGTCCAGGGCGGCGGCACCCTCCAGTTCGCCATGGTGCCCATGAACCTGATGAAAAACGGCGTAGCCTGTTACGTGGAGACGGGGGCCTGGTCCAAAAAGGCCATCGCTGAGGCGAAGAAGTACGGCGAGGTGAAGATCGTTGCCTCCTCCAAAGACGGGAATTTCTCCTATATCCCGGACTGCTCCGACCTGGACATCCCGGCGGAGGCGGATTACGTCTATATCTGCGAGAACGAGACCATCAACGGCACCACCTTCTTCCGGACCCCGGACACCAAGGGCAAGCCCCTGGTGTCCGACCAGTCCTCCATGTTCCTCTCCCGGCCCTGTGATGTGACCAGGTACGGCCTGATCTGGGCGGGGGTGCAGAAGAACGTGGGCCCCGCCGGTATGGCGGTGGTCATCATCCGGGAGGATCTGCTCCGGGACGACCTGCCCACCACCGTCCCCACCTATCTCAGCTACAAGACCCACGCCGACGCCGGCTCCATGTACAACACTCCCAACTGCTGGGACATCTACTGCTGCGGCAAGGTGTTCAAGTACCTGCTGGCAAACGGCGGTCTGGAGGCCATGGACAAGCGGAACCGGGAGAAGGCAGCCATCCTGTACGACTTCCTGGACGAGAGCAAGCTCTTCTCCGGCACCGTGCGGAAGGAGGACCGTTCCCTGATGAACGTCCCCTTCGTCACCCCCTCCAAGGAGCAGGACGCCGACGTGGTGTCCGCCACCAAGGCGGCGGGCTTTGACAACCTCAAGGGCCACAGAAGCGTGGGCGGCCTCCGGGCGTCCATCTACAACGCCATGCCCCGGGAGGGCGTGGAGGCGCTGGTGGCCTTCCTGAAGGAGTACGAAAAGGCCCACATCTGACACACGACACAAGGCCGGACTGCGCCCCGCGCAGCCCGGCCGCTTTATCCCTCCCCGCCCCCACACCGGGAGGGCCATTTCCGAACCTGCCATGCTCCGCCCCTGGGGTGCGGACCCCAACGGAAACGGAAAGGGGAATTCCCATGTCAGTACGCATTTTAGTCACCGACGGCATGGACGCCGGGGCGGCGGCCCAGCTGGAGCAGGACGGCTTTCAGGTCGTCCGCCAGTTCTACGAGCCGGAGGCCCTGGGGGAGGCCCTGCGGGGCTTTGACGTGGCCATTATCCGGTCAGCAACCAAAATCAGAGCACCCCAGATCGACGCCGCCCGGGGCGGGCGGCTGAAGCTCATCATCCGGGCAGGGGTGGGGATGGACAACATCGACATCCCCTACGCCAACGCCGCCGGGATAGAGGTGCGCAACACCCCCAACGCCTCCTCCAACGCCGTGGCGGAGCTGGCCATCGCCCTGCTGTTCTCCTGCGCCCGGAGCATCTCCATTGCCGGACACACCTGCGGCAGCAGCGCTGGGAGAAAAAGACCTACTCCAGGGGCTTTGAGGTGGCGG
>JAJQHP010000178.1 GCA_021199695.1 Clostridiales bacterium | reverse complement strand
GGTCTTGGAGGCGTCGCCGTCGGCGGTCATGCCGTCGGCAGTGGTATAACCCTTCGCCGCCAGGACGTTGTTCAGGGCGTCGTGGGCGTCGGTGCCGATGGCCAGGTAGTAGTCCCCGGTGCTGAGGATATAAGTGGCTGCGCCATAGGTGTCATAGCTGGCCAGGAAGTATTCCATCACGGAGATCTCCAGGGTCTGGCTCTCCCCCGGCTCCAGGGAGTCGGTCTTGGCATAGCTCACCAGCTGGATGGCGGATTTCTCCACCAGATTTTCCTTCTCATAGTCCCCATAGGGGGTCTGGGCATAGACCTCTACCACGTCCTTGCCCGCCACGTCGCCGGTGTTGGTGACGGTGACGGTGACCAGGTAGGTCTGGCTCTCCTCGTCAAAGGTCACGGAGTCCAGGGTCTGCTCGAAGGTGGTGTAACTCAGGCCGTAGCCGAAGGGATAGCACATCTCCTCCTCGTAGCTCCAGCCGTCGGTGCTGTTGAAGGTCCCGGCGTCGCCGTCGGCGTTGCCGGTGCCCATGACGGTGTCCTCATAGCGGGTCTCATAGTATTTATAGCCCACATAGATGCCCTCGCCATAGATGATGTAGTAGTCGATGTTGCTGTCGCCATTGATCTCGTCATATGCGTTCAGCTCGTCGGCGTTGCTCCAGGTCATGGTGCCCTCCACTCCGGCGTTGACCACGGAGGGGGCGGAGATGGAGCTGGAGGCGTAGGTGTCCACCGTCTTGCCGGAGGGGTTAATCTCCCCGGCCAGAGCCTCGGCGATGGCGGTGCAGCCATAGGAGCCGGTGGAACCGGCCAGCAGGCAGGCGTCCACGTCGTATTCCTCCAGGAAGCCCAGCTCCAGCTCGAACTCGGTGGCGATGACCACGATGATGCAGTCAAACACACCGGCGGTCTTCTGCTCGGACAGGTAGGCGATCAGGTCCTCCTCCTCGGTGGAGAGGTCCATCATCCGGCGGGCGGAGCCGTCCTCGTAGGTGTCCTCCGCAGAGTACTGATACACGTCGTTGCCCTCGCTGCCGTTCCGGGCCAGGACCACGATGGCGGCGTCGTTGTAATCGTCCTGCCAGGTGTCCTCATAGGCGGTGACTGCGGAGAGCTCCGCCTCCACGACGCTGCTGGTGCCGGTGCTGCCCAGCTCCGGGTAGACGTTCTCACACAGGACGGTGTTCACGTTGTCCTCACCGAACTGGGTCTGCATGGCGCTGACATAGTCCACATAGGGAATGTAGTCCGGGCAGTTGCTGTTATAAATGGAAGAGTTCACAGAGGCGTTGCCGAACAGGGTGATCCGGCTGCCCTCTGCCAGGGGCAGAGCGCTGTTGTCGTTTTTCAGCAGGGTCATGCCCTCCTCAGCGATCTCCACGTTGGCATCTGCGGCGTCGTAGTAGACCTCCATAAGGGCGGTGCTGTCGTAGCCGTACTCGTTTTCCCAATAAACCGTGTACGTATCGTCGTCGCCGCTGCTGAGCGTCTCCGTTGTGCTGATGTTCAGGTTGCTGTTGATCCAGGTCGTGTTGCCCAGGGTCAGGGCGGTCAGCGACATACAGATCAGCATGACCAGCGCAAGCACCGCAGTCAGGCCGCGGAAAAGAAAGGATTTCTTTTTCATTGTTTTTGTCATTACCTCCTCGACGTGTTTTGTCGGCCCCGGGCAGGTCGCATGGCCTGTGATTCGCCTCCTCCCTTTGCTTCTGCGCAGGGTCGCCCGTTTCACGTGTAAGATTATTTTAATAAGTTGTTAAAACAATCTCAACGAATGGGGCGCAAACGGCGACAGGCAGCCGAAAACGGCCTGATTTGGTGGGGGAACGGTATCCAAAACGGCGCAAACGGTGGGACTCCGCCGCAAATGGCAACGAGCGGACGCAGATGTGGTCAATGCCGTCGGCAGCAAGGAACATATCATCGGCGTGACCGGCGGGCCGCTGTACTTCTTCCGGCGCAGCAGCGGCGAGGTCGCACAGCGCACGGCAGAAGATATAGCGGGCGAAAAGACCCGTCTGGCGCGTGCCCAGGCTCAGTCCGTGGAGCAGGTAAAGCGTTTCCTGTTTCTGTAAATTACGGGTTGCATTTTCTCGTCAAACTTGATATAATGTGTTTATTAAAAGTCACGGGCCGTCTGCCCGCACTGAAAGGTCGTGAATCAGATGAAGACATACCCCGTAATCACCATCAGCCGTCAGTTTGGCTCCGGCGGCGCAGAGATCGGGCGGCTGCTTGCCGCTCAGCTGGAGATCCCTTTCTACGACAACGAGATCATCGAGCTGGCCTCCCAGGAGAGCCACTTTGATCCCAAGCTCTTCCGCCGCGTGGAGGAGACCACCGCCACCAACAGCTTTCTGTACGCCATCAATCGGCTGGGTGCGGGCAGCGCCTACTCCATGCCCATCAGCGATCAGCTCTACTCCGTCCAGTCCTCCATCATCCGCACCGTGGCGGACCAGACGCCCGCCGTCATTGTGGGCAGATGCGCCGACGATGTGCTCACCGGCTACACCAGGACGGTAAACGTCTTTGTCCAGGCCGGGATGGAGGCCCGCATCGCCCGCACCATGGAGCGGCTGGCTCTCAACGAGAGCCGGGCCAGAGCCTACGTCAAACAGATCGACAAGAGCCGGGCCGCCTATCACAACTTCTACTCCGACCGCACCTGGGGCCGCCGGGAGAACTATCACCTGGTCATCGACACCGACGACCTGCCCTTCGACGTGGCCGCCTCCATGATCAAGACCTACGTCACCGCCGTCATGAGCCAGGAGCTGGAGCAGGCCAGGGCGGAGTTGGAGTGAGCCATACCGGTCCTGACCGGCCAGACAAGCCATTTGCCGCCCATCCGGGAAAAGGACGGGCGGCAAAATGCGGTTTTTTCAACTCTTCGTTCCCGCTTTGGGAACGTTTTCACACTTGAACAACAGGGGGAGAACACAAATGAGAGAACCTATCACGACACCGGCGAAGGACGATGCCGCCTGCAAAACGGCTGCGGAGGTCCATTTGGACGCAATCAGAGGCTCCCTGATCGGCGGAGCCGTCGGCGATGCCCTGGGGTATCCGGTGGAATTTCACTCCGAGGAAACGATTCTTCAGACCTATGGGCCGGAGGGCATCACCCGGTATCGGTTGAACCGCGCCACGGGGAAGGCTCTGATCTCCGACGACACTCAGATGACCCTGTTCACCGCCAACGGCATTTTGGTCGGTGAAACCAGGGGCCGTATGCGGGGGATCGGCGGCAGTCCCTGGCTCTACGTCTCCCGCGCCTATCAGGACTGGCTTCTCACCCAGGAGTCAGATATTCAGACGGTCCGGCAGCAGGGCGGCGGCATCTCCTGGCTGCTGGATGTTCCACAGCTCTACAGCACCCGCGCCCCCGGCCTCACCTGCCTGTCCGCTCTGCACCGGGCGCAGGAGGGGAAGTTCTCCGACGACCTCCTGGGCGAGCCGCGGAACAACAGCAAGGGCTGCGGCGGGATCATGCGGGTGGCTCCCCTCGCGCTGCGCGCTGCCGGAGCCGCTCAGGAAGATCTCCTTGCATTGGACAGGGAGGGCGCGCTTCTCTCCGCCATTACCCACGGCCATTCCCTGGGCTATATGCCC
The DNA here is from genome assembly GCA_021199695.1 of Clostridiales bacterium. Lineage (GTDB taxonomy): Bacteria > Bacillota > Clostridia > Oscillospirales > Oscillospiraceae > Onthomonas. The sequence goes on along the minus strand of JAJQHP010000178.1, from coordinate 7,475 downwards.
TCCGCCGTTCTGACCCACATCATCAGCCGCATCGTCTACCCTGTCCCGGGCCTCAGCTCTCTCCGGGAGATCATCGCCCAGGCAAAGATGGCTGTCTGCCAGCTCTTCCCTTCAGATCCCCACCTGGACGAGCTGTGCGCCGTCATTGACCTGGCCGTGACCCTCTCGGAAAACAGCGCGTCCGACTGGGAAAACATCCGCCGCATTGGCGAAGGCTGGGTCGCTGAGGAGACCCTGGGCATTGCCCTCTACTGCGCCCTGCGCTATGAACACGATTTCAGCGGCGGCGTCATTGCAGCGGTCAACCACAGCGGAGACAGCGATTCCACCGGCGCTGTCGCAGGCAACATCCTGGGTGCCATCTGCGGCTATGAGGCCATTGACCAGAAGTGGAAAACCGATCTGGAGCTGTTGGATGTCCTGCTGGAGATGGCGGACGACCTCTGTTACGGCTGCCGGATGTCCGAGTACGGCAGCTACCGCGACAGCGACTGGGAGAGGAAGTACATCCAAATGCGCTGGAAGGATGAATCGTGCTGACCGCAGCCGGACATCCAACGCTCTTTTATCTCAAAACAGCCCGGTGATGACTCCGTTCTCGTCCACGTCGATGCGCTCGGCGGCGGGGACCCTGGGCAGTCCGGGCATGGTCATGATATCGCCCGTGTAGGCCACCACAAACCCGGCCCCGGCACAGACCTTGACCTTGCGGACGGTGACGGTGAAGCCCTCCGGGGCCCCCAGCAGGGCGGGGTCGTCGGAGAAGGAGTATTGGGTCTTTGCCATACAGACCGGGAGCCGTCCGAAGCCCAGCTCCTCCAGCCGGGCCAGCTCCTTTTTGGCGGCGGGGAGGAAGTTCACCCCGTCCGCCCGGTAGACCTTTTGGGCCACAGCGGTGATCTTGTCCGCCAGGGGCAGCTCGTCGGGATAGGCCATAGTAAAATGATTCTCCCCTCGGTCGATGGCGGAGAGTACCTCCCGGGCCAGCTCCAGGCCGCCCTCGCCGCCCTTGCCCCAGACCTGGCTCAGGGCCACCCGGACGCCGTACCGGGCGCAGGCGGTGCGGATGAGCTCCAGCTCGGCGGGGGTGTCGCAGTCAAACCGGTTGATGGCCACCACGGCGGGGAGACCGTAGACCTGAGTGATATTCTCCACATGGCGGAGCAGGTTGGGCAGGCCCCGCTCCAGAGCGGCCAGGTTTTCCTCCTTCAGCTCGCCCTTGGGAACGCCGCCGTGATATTTCAGCGCCCGGACCGTGGCCACGATGACCACCGCGTCCGGGGTCAGCCCGGCGGCCCGGCACTTGATGTCCAAAAACTTTTCCGCCCCCAGGTCGGCCCCGAAGCCCGCCTCGGTGACGACATAATCCCCCAGCCGGAGGGCGGCGTCGGTGGCGGCCACAGAGTTGCAGCCGTGGGCGATGTTGGCAAAGGGTCCGCCGTGGATGAGGGCGGGGGTGTGCTCCAGGGTCTGGACCAGGTTGGGCCGGATGGCGTCCTTCAACAGGGCGGTCATGGCCCCGGCGGCCTTCAGGTCCCCGGCCGTGACCGGCTCGCCCTTTCGGTTGTAGGCGACGATAATGCGGGAGAGCCGGGCCTTCAGGTCCATCAGGTCGCCGGCCAGGCACAGGGCGGCCATGACCTCGCTGGCCACCGTGATGTCAAAGCCCTCCTCCCGGGGGACCCCCTGCATCCGGCCTCCCAGACCGCAGACGATATTCCGCAGCTGCCGGTCGTTCATGTCCACGCAGCGCTTCCAGGTGATATTCTTCACATCGATGTCCAGGGCGTTCCCCTGCTGGATGTGGTTGTCCAGCATGGCGGCCAGCAGGTTGTTGGCTGCCCCGATGGCGTGGAAATCCCCGGTGAAGTGGAGGTTGATGTCCTCCATGGGCACCACCTGGGCATAGCCCCCTCCGGCAGCGCCCCCCTTGATGCCGAATACCGGCCCCAGAGACGGCTCCCGCAGGGCCAGCACCACCTTTTTGTCCAGCCGGTGCAGGGCGTCCGCCAGGCCCACGCTGGTGGTAGTCTTGCCCTCTCCGGCGGGAGTGGGGGAGATGGCGGTGACCAGGATGAGCTTGCCCTTCCGGGGCTGCCGCCTGACCTGTTTCAGGTCCAGCTTGGCCTTGTATTTGCCGTAGAGCTCCAGGTCGTCCGCCGGAATGTGGAGGGACGCGCCGATCTCGGTGATGGGGAGCATCTCTGCGCTCTGAGCGATCTCAATATCTGTTTTCATGGGGTAAACCTCCCTTTTCACATTTGCCGGAGGAACAAAAAAACCGCACCTCCAGGCAGACAGCCCAGACGGTCGGCTTTTTTTCTGCCATACTCCCTGTGGTATTTTCCACTTCCGTCAGTCATATGGCTAACGCTACGATAACACGCCCCGGGAGAATTGTCAACCGATTTACATCCTGTTTTTCCACGATTCAACGAAAAACATTCCAAAGTGATTCTGTTTTCCCGGGCATTCCATATCCCTCCGGGCAGACAGAAACGGGCAGCGGCAGCCGGACGGTTCTCCGGCTGCCGCTGCTGTCAGGTCGCTTTCCCTGCAAACTGGGTCTCGTACAGCTGGGCGTACCGGCCCTTTTGGGCCAGAAGCTGGTCGTGGTTGCCCTGCTCCACAATGCGCCCGTGATCCAGCACCACGATCAGGTCGGCGTCCCGGATGGTGGACAGCCGGTGGGCGATAATAATGCTGGTCCGGTCGTGCATCAGGTTGGTCATGGCGTCCTGAATCTTCTGCTCCGTCCGGGTGTCCACGCTGGAGGTGGCCTCGTCCAGGATGAGGATCTTCGGGTCCGCCAGAAACGCCCGGCCGATGGCCAGCAGCTGCCGCTGGCCCTGGGACAGGTTGGCCCCGGACTCGCTGAGCTGGGTGTCGTACCCCTCCGGGAGGCGGCAGATCATCTCGTGGCAGTTGCTCATCCGGGCAGCCCGCTCCACCGCCTGGTCGCTGGCGGCGGGGTTGGCGTATTTCAGGTTGTTACGCACCGTGTCGGAGAACAGGACGGTGTCCTGGAGCACGATGGCGGTGCCCCGGCGGAGCTCGTCCCGGTCCATGTCCCGGATATCCGTGCCGTCAATGCGGATGGCCCCGCCGTCGATGTCGTAGAATCGCATGAGCAGGTTGACCACCGTGGTCTTGCCGCTGCCGGTGGCCCCTACCAGGGCCACCTTCTGCCCGGCCCGCACCTCCAGGTCGAAGTCAAAGAGCACCTGCTTGCCGGGGTAGTAGGAGAAGTCCACATGGCTGAACTGAACGGTGCCTCCGGCGTTGCCCATGGGCAGCAGACCGGTCTGCTGCTCCGGCTCCTCGTCCATGACAGCGAACACCCGCTCGGCGCCCGCCAGGGCCGTCTCAATCTGCCCGTAGAGCTGGGCGATCTCCTCGATGGGGCGGCTGAACTGCTTGGCATAGACGATAAAGGCGGAGATAACCCCCACGGAGATAGTGCCGTTGATGGCAAACCACCCGCCAAAGGCGGCGATGATGACAAAGCCGATGTTGCCGATCACGTTCATCACCGGCCCCATGGAGCCGCCCAGGCTTTCGGCAAAGATGCCGGTCCGGGTCAGCTGCCTGGAGAGGGCCTCGAACTCCGCCACGGCGCTCTCCTGGCGGTTGTAGGCCACGATGGTCCGGTAGCCCGTGACCATCTCCTCCACGTTGCCGTTGAGCTGTCCCAGCAGCACCTGCCGCTTGCGGAAGAAGTGCTTCATGGCCCGGGAGAGGTATTTCGTGGCCAGCACCGTCAAAATCACCGTCACACAGGACAGCAGCGCCAGCTGCCAGCACAGGGTCAGCATCATAATGACCGTCCCCATCAGGGTCAGCACCCCGGAGACCAGGGAGCTGAGGGACTGGGAGATGGTGTTGGAGATGTTCTCCACGTCGTTGGTCATGCGGCTCATCACGTCGCCGTGGGAGTGGTTGTCCAGATACTTCACCGGGAGGTGGACGATCTTCCGGAACAGGTCCCGGCGCATTTTCCGCACCACGCTTTGGCTCAGACGGGCGGAGAGTAGGCTCTGGGAGTAGGTGGCTACGCTGTGGACGGCGTAGAGCACCAGCATCATCTCCAGGATGCCGGGCAGCCGGTCAAAGGCCCCCTCGGTGATACGGTCGATGGCGCTGCTCTGGAGCTTGGGGGCCCAGACGGTACACAGCACCGTCACCGCCACCGAGGTCAGCAGCACTACCAGAGTCTTTGTCTCGTGGCCGAAATAGCCCATCAGACGGCGGAGGGTCTCCCCCGCGGACTTTGGCTTTTCCACCTCCTGATTCCGGCTGCCCCGGCGCATACCGGGAGGGGCAACGACGGGGGTCTGCTTTTTCTGCTCAGCCAACCTGCTCACCCTCCTTTCCCTGGGAGCGGCAGATGTCCCGGTACACCGGGCAGGTGCGCAGCAGCTCCCGATGGGAGGCACAGGCAATGAGCCTGCCCTCCTCCAGCACGGCGATCCGGTCCGCGTTCTGCACCGAGGCCACCCGCTGGGCCACGATGATCTTGGTGACGTTCCCCTTTCTCCGGTTCAGGGCGGCGTAGAGCTCCGCCTCCGTTTTCAGGTCCAGGGCGCTGGTGGCGTCGTCGAAGATGAGGATCTCCGCGTCCTTCAGCACCGCCCGGCTGATGGCGATGCGCTGCTTCTGGCCGCCGGAGAGGCTCATGCCCTTCTCCGCCACCGGGGTGTCGAAGCCGTCCGACTTCCGGTGGATGAACTCGGCGGCCTGGGCCACCTCCGCCGCCTCCTCCAGCTCCTGGCGGGTGGCATCCTCTCTGCCCCAGCGGATGTTCTCCCCCAGGGTGGTGCTGAACAGCTCGCTCTTTTGCAGGGCGATGGCCACCTTGTCCCGGAGGGCGTGGAGGTCATACTCCCGCACGTCCACTCCATCCACCAGGACGGTCCCCTCGGTGGCGTCGTAGAACCGGGGGATGAGCTGCACCAGGCTGCTCTTGCCGCAGCCGGTGGCCCCCATAATGCCCAGGGTCTCCCCCGGGCGGACGGTCAGGCTGACGTGCCGGAGCACCGGCTCCCCGCTGCCGTCCGGATAGGCAAAGGACACGTCCCGGAGCTCCACCTGGCCCCGGAGGTCGGTTTTCCCGTCAAACGACCCGCTCTCGATGGAGGGGGTGCAGTTGATGACCTCCTCCACCCGTCGGGCGGAGGCAAAGCCCCGGCTCAGGGTCTGGAAGATCATAGCCATCCGCAGAACGGCGTTCATGATCTGGGAGACGTAGGTGATGGCGGCCATCACCGTCCCCGGTGTGGCCCCGCCGGACTGGACCCGGATGCCGCCCACATAGATGACCGCCACCACCGACACGTTGAGCACGATGTTCAGCAGAGGGGTCATGGTGGCAAACAGCTCCAGGATGTGCAGCTGGGTGCCGATGAGCTCCTCGTTGGCGGCATCGAACCGCCCCTCCTCGTAGCTCTCCCGGACGTAGGCCTTGACCACCCGGGCGCCGGTGACGTTTTCCTGCATGACGCTGTTGACCCGGTCCAGCCGCTCCTGAAGAACGGTGAACAGAGGGGCGGTCTTTCGCAGGAAATACCAGGAGCAGCCCGCCACCAGAGGCAGGGCGCAGGCGATGACCACCCCGAAGCTGAGGTCCAGCGCCAGCATACAGCCGATACCTCCCAGGAAGAGCAACAGCGTCCGGAAGCTGCCCCGGATGCACTGCATGACCATGTTCTGGATCTGGGTGATGTCGTTGGTGATACGGGTCACCAGCGAGCCGGTGGAAAACCGGTTGGTCTGGGCAAAGGACAGGGACATGATCCGCCGGAATGCCTCCTCCCGGAGGTCGCCCCCCAGGGGCTGGCAGCACAGGTTGGCGAACACCCCGGAGAGCACCCCGCAGGTGGCTCCGAAGATGCACCACAAAATCATGTCCCGCCCGGTGGTCAGCACGATATCCAGGTCGCTGACCCCGCCGTTGGAGAGGCCCAGCACCCCCTCGTCCACGATCTCCGCCATGAGCTGGGGCTGGATCAGGTCCATGGAGACCTCTCCCACCATGGCGATGGGGGCCAAAATCGCCCAGAGCCAGTAGCGCTTGATGTACTTCCAGATGCTTTTCATATCATTCCTCACAATATTTTCGTCAGAATCGCACTATTGTAGCACACAAAAATTCATTTTGCAAAAATAATCTCTGGAGACGGCCGAAAAAATTGGGGCGGTCTCATATCCCCCAGCAGCATTTGCCCCCGGGCCGTCAGGTCCGGGAGCTGCCGATCGCTGTATGGTCGTGGTGGAAGTCCGGAAGGGTGCGCCGCTATCTCTGTCGTCCCAGCACCTCCAGGGCCTCCTCGTGCACCTGCCCGTTGGTGGCGAGAATATCCGCATTCTCCGTCACGGGCAGCGGATCTCCCGCCAGGTCGGTACACATTCCCCCGGCCTCCCGGAGGATGAGCTGCCCTGCGGCGTAGTCCCAGGGCTTTAAATTGAACTCGAAGTACAGCTCCGCCCGACCGGAGGCCACCTTGCACAGCTCCAGGGCGGCGCTGCCGCCCCGGCGGAGGTCCTCTGTGCGGAGATAGACCTCCTTCGCCTGCCGGAACACCAGGTCGGCCCGTTCCTTTTCGTAGGGAGAGGTCCCGAAGATGGCCAGGCTGTGGGCCAGGTCGGGGCGACGGCTGACCCCCATGGACTGCCCGTTGTAACGGGCCCCCCGGCCCAGGGTGGCGGAGAAGGTCTCTTCCTGGAATGGGTTATACACCACCCCCATCACCGCCTGCGCACCGTCCCACAGGGCCAGGGAGACGGCGCTCTCCCGAAAGCCGTGGATCAGATTGTTGGTGCCGTCGATGGGGTCTAAAATCCACAGGGGCACGTTCCGTTTCTCCGGGCGGACGGCGTCCTCCTCCGCCAGGAATCCGATCCCCGGCCAGCGGCGGCTCAGCTCTGCCCGGAGCCTCTCCTGCACCGCCAGGTCGGCCTGGGTGACAAAGTCGTCCAGCCCCTTCTCCCGGACCTGGCTCACCCGGGTCCCGTCCCGGAAAATGGCCCCGGTCTGATGGACCAGTCGGATCAGCTCCTGTTCCCGTATGCTGTAGCGCATGAAAAACGCCTCCCTGTTTTGATTTGCCCCCAGTATAGCAGAAACCCCCCGGACTGTCGAGCGCGCACAGCGGCCCCGACCGTACAGGTCGGAGCCGCTTTTTCCGTATTCCTGGGGATATCCCTACTGCTCGATGCCCTCCACCGAGGCGTCCTTCACCAGGGTCAGCCCGTCCGCCCAGGAGTAGAGGGTGTAGCTGGGGGTGCCGAAGTACACCGTCCGCTCCACCGTCTCCCCGCACATATCGGTGTAGGACACCGGGACGAAGGGGCTGTCCGGGTCGCTGACCGCCGCCTCGATGACGGCGATCTGGTCGGTGGTGAGCACCGGCCACTTGATCTTGATGGTGGTCTTGGTGGCGATGATGCTCCCCACCATTCAAGTCTCTTATACACAT
>JAJQHP010000015.1 GCA_021199695.1 Clostridiales bacterium | reverse complement strand
GCTGGCATTGGGAGCCATGCTGTCCGGGGCGCTGTTCACACTGGACACGGGAGACGCCAAACGGTGGCGTGACTACCAGAATCAGATGTCCCGGCTGGCCTATAAACGTCTCCGACAGGACAAGATGCTGGACATGGACTTTGTCACCATGGACCGGCAGGAGACCGCCGATCTGTACTCCCAAATTCTGCAAAACGTCAACTGGTCGGGCAAGGGGCTGCTGGAGCCGCTGGTGTCTCTGGAAAAGCTGATGACCGCTCTGGTGCGCATCCTGGGCGGCGTGGGGCTGTCCGTCACCCTGTTTCTCTCCGCCGTGCCGGAGGAGAGCGGCATGACCTGGCTGAACCATCCCCTGTGCGTTCTGGGGGTGCTGGCGGTGCTGCTGCTGGGAGCGGTCGCCGCCCCCGCCCTGTACAACCGGGGGGACGCCTACTGGGTCAAATATGCCCAGAGCATCCTGTACGCCAACCGGGTGTTCAGCTTTTACGGCTACACCGTCTCCACCCAGCGGGGCCGGGCGGAGGACGCCCGGATGTACCGCCAGCGGGAGCAGGTCTCCGACCCCCTTCTGGAGCAGACCGATGAATTCGGTACCCGCTCCCTCATCGCACGGTGGGCCAGAGGGCCCATGGGGGCCTGCTTCGCCGCCTCTCGGAGCGTCTCCGCCGTGCTCACCGGGCTGGTGTACGGCTTTGTGTGCCTGAAATCCTGGGCGGGGGCCTTCGGCGTGGGGTCCATCGTCCAGTATGTGGGGGCCATCACCAACCTGTTTCTCGGTCTCTCCGAGCTGCTGGAGGGGCTGGGGGAGCTGCGGGTCAACGCCGAGGACGCCTTTTTGGGGACAGAGTTCCGGTTTCTCGACCTGCCCCACGAGATGTACCGGGGCAGCCTGACCACGGAGAAGCGGGCGGACCGGCAGTATCAGGTGGAGTTCCGGGACGTGTCCTTCCGGTATCCCGGCACGGAGCGGTATGCCCTGCGCCATGTGAGCATGACCTTCCGGGTGGGCCGCCGCCTGGCGGTGGTGGGGCCCAACGGCAGCGGCAAGACCACCTTCATCAAGCTGCTCTGCCGCCTGTACGACCCCACCGAGGGAGAGATTTTGCTCAACGGTATCGACATCCGCAAGTACCGTTATGAAGACTACATCGCCCTGTTCTCCGTGGTGTTTCAGGACTTCCGGCTCTTCGCCCTACCCCTGGGGCAGAACGTGGCCGGGGCGGTGGACTACGACCGGGAGCGGGCACGCCGCGCCCTGGAGGACGCCGGATTCGACCGGCGGCTGGAGACCATGCCCCAGGGGCTGGACACCTGTCTCTACAAAGACCTGGACAGAGACGGGGTGGAGGTCTCCGGCGGCGAGGCCCAGAAGATCGCCATCGCCCGGGCACTGTACAAGGACGCACCCTTCATCGTCCTGGACGAGCCCACGGCGGCCCTGGACCCCATAGCCGAGGCGGAGATTTACAGCAGGTTCAACGACATCGCCGGGGACAAGACCGCCGTCTACATCAGCCACCGGCTGTCCTCCTGCAAGTTCTGCGACCGGATCGCCGTGTTCCAGGACGGGTCGGTGGTGCAGACCGGCAGCCATGAGGCCCTGCTGGCGGACGGGGACGGGCTCTATGCCCGGCTGTGGAACGCCCAGGCCCAGTATTATGTGAAAAAAGAGCCAAGCGCATAGCGAAAACGGCGTCCGCCCTTGGAGCCCCAAAGGCAGACGCCGCAGCGTGTCAAAAATCCTTTTTGCCACGCTGAGTACGATTTTTGAACTTTGAAAAAGTTCTAAAAATCGTTTCTTATTGCACGCGAAGGGGGCTTTTTGCCCCCTCCTCCGCACCCCCGCTGCTCTATTGCGGAAGTCTCAAGCATTTTTTGACAGTCTCCAGCGTCCGCCTTTGGAGTCCCAAAGGCAGACGCCGTTCTGGTGTTTGTTTTTCAGGATTGCAAATAATCCTCCCGGGATTCGTTATGGCGTTTTCCTGCATAGGTCCCCCCCTTTCCCGGCCGTAAAAGCACTGTCACGCTCTCTTTTTCCCGTATATCTCGCCAAGCAGCCTTGTTCCGGTTTCCGTTTGAAATACCTGTTCTCTGAAATTGGAAATTGCGTTGCAGCTCATGTCGCTTTCAGTCGCATTGACAAGAAAATCTGCTTCCACAAGGATCTGATAATCAAGTCCTGTAATGTCCTTAAAGGTATGATGATGTCCCACCAGATAGCAAATTCGTTCTAATTGCGCTGACGGAAGATGAAATTCCCTGTAGAATTCTTCTGCAAGAGCAATCCCCTCTTTTTCCTGGTAGGGGCCTGCCGTGCTGCCATATTTTTCGCGGCATAGAGGACAGGCAATGTCATGTACGATCGCAGCCAGCTCAAGGGTCTGCTGTGTATTTTGGTCCAGTTTTTCCAGTTCTCCGATCAACTTCGCATATCCCCAGACCTTCAAAAAGTGTTCGATGTCATGGATGCTCCCCTCGTAAAAGACGATCATCTTTTCAATCGCTCTTGCAATCATTTCTCTTTCTCCCCGCCTTCCACTCGTTCAATTTTGAACACGTTTATGGTATCGACATCAGGGCAGCAAAATGTAGCTGTTCCTTCTGGTTGTCCCGGAATCTCTCCGCCGTACCTCAATATGTCTATATACGGAAATGCAACGTGCATTACCATCGGACATAACTTTCCACGCTCTGTATC
>JAJQHP010000210.1 GCA_021199695.1 Clostridiales bacterium | reverse complement strand
GGCTAAAACAACAGAGATTTTGGCTGACCGGCCTGGAATTGAGGCAAATGATGATCGCCCTGCACGCCCATATTCTGCCGGGAGTGGACGACGGCTCCCAGAGCCTGGAGATGTCGCTGGAGATGGCCCGGATCGCCGTCGCCAGCGGCGTCCGGCACATGGCGCTGACCCCCCACTGCAATCTTCCGGACAACCCCCGCACCAACTATGACAGTCCGGAGCTGCGCCGCCGGATGGATCAGCTCCAGCTGGCCCTGGAACGGGAGAACATCCCTCTGGACTTATACGCCGGCTGCGAGGTGTTCTCCACCGAGGAGACGCCCATGCTCCTCCGTCAAAAACAGCTGATCTCCCTCAATGACGGGAAATACCTTCTGGTGGAGTTCAACTTCCGGGAGGACGTGGACTTTGTCTTTTTCATTCTGGAGGCCATCCTGGATGAGGGGTATATCCCCCTGGTCGCTCACCCGGAGCGATATCATTTTGTGGTCCGGGACCCTTCTCTGACCTATGAGTGGGTGCGCATGGGCTGCGCCCTCCAGGTCAACCGGGGCAGCATTTTGGGCCGGTTCGGCCGGTCGGTGCAGAGTACCGCCTGGACCCTGCTGGATCACCAGGTCGCCGCCTGCGTCGCCACCGACTGTCACCGTTCGGAGTTCCGGACGCCCCATATGTCGGACGTGGAGGACGCCCTGGGGGAGACCTACGGCCCGGAGTGTCCCCGGCTGCTGCTGGAGGACAATCCCTCCCGCATCCTCCAGAGCCAGCCGGTGGCCGGGCTCCAGCCCAGACCCTTCCGCCGCCGCTTTTGGTGAGCGGAACACAGGAAAGAGGCGTACATCCCTTGGAAGAACAGCACAACACCACCCGTCTGGTGGACGCCCAGGTGTATATCCCCATGATCCGCTCTATTCTGGACGAGGGGAAGACGGTCCCCCTGGTCATCACGGGCAGCAGCATGACTCCCTTTCTCGTCTCCCGCCGGGACCGCATCTTTCTGAAAAAGGCGGAGGGCGCGTTACAGGTGGGGGATATGGCCTTCTTCCGCCGCCCCAACGGACAGTATGTGTTCCACCGCATCCGGAAGATCCGGCCCGAAGGCTATTATTTTCTGGGGGACGCCCAGACGGAGGTGGAAGGCCCTCTTCCCCGGGAGGCCATCTTTGCCGTCGCCGTCCAGGCCGAGCGGAAAGGGCGGCTCGTCGGTCCCGGGGATTTCTGGTGGGAGTTTTTCCGGACGGTCTGGCCCCGGCTCCGCCCGGTGCGGCCGGCTGTGGTGCGGCTCTACGGCCGCACCGTGGGCAGGAAACAGGGATAACTCCCCGGGGACGACCTGACTTTATATCCACAAAGGAGCGAGCATGATGTACGACTATCTCATTGTAGGCGCCGGACTGTACGGGGCCGTATTTGCACGGGAGGCGGTGAAGGCGGGAAAGACCTGCCTGGTCATCGATAAGCGGCCCCACATCGCCGGGAACATCTACACCCAGCGGGTGGAGGGCATCAACGTCCACGTCTATGGCGCCCACATCTTCCACACCAACAGCAAACGGGTTTGGGATTATGTCACCCAATACGCCGACTTTAACCGCTTCACCAACTCCCCGGTGGCCAACTACAAGGGGGAGCTGTACTCCATGCCCTTCAATATGTACACCTTCAACAAGATGTGGGGCGTGGTGACGCCGGAGGAGGCCGCCGCCAAAATCCAGGAGCAGCGCGGTGAGATCACCGGGACCCCCCGCAACCTGGAGGAGCATGCCATCTCCCTGGTGGGCCGGGACATCTTTGAAAAGCTGGTCAAGGGGTACACGGAGAAGCAGTGGGGCCGGGACTGCAGGGACCTGCCCGCCTTTATCATCAAGCGTCTGCCTGTGCGGCTCACCTTCGACAACAACTATTTTAACGCCCTCTATCAGGGCATTCCCATCGGGGGCTACACCGGCCTGGTGGAGCGGCTGCTGGAGGGTATCGAGGTCCGGCTGAACACGGACTACCTGGCGGACAAGGCCAACCTGGACGCGCTGGCGGACAAGGTGGTCTACACCGGCCCCATCGACGCCTATTTCGGCTACCGTCTGGGTTATCTGGAGTACCGCAGCGTCCGGTTTGAGACGGAGCTGCTGGATATGCCCAACTTCCAGGGCAACGCTGCAGTAAACTACACCGACCGGGAGACCCCCTGGACCCGCATTATCGAGCACAAGTGGTTCGAGTTCGGCAAGGACGAGAACGGCAACGACCTGCCCAAGACGGTGATCAGCCGGGAGTACAGCTCCGAGTGGAAGCCGGGGGACGAGCCCTATTACCCCGTCAACGATGAGCGCAACGGCGCGCTGTACCGGCAGTACAAGGCCCTGGCCGACGGGGAGGGCAAGGTCCTCTTCGGCGGCCGTCTGGGGGAGTACAAATATTACGATATGGACCGGGTCATCGAGAGCGCCCTGGACCGGGCGGCGGAGGTGCTGTGAGACGCCCCGCCCCGGCGACCTGATCGACCAAATAATACGGCAGCGCCGCCCCCCGCTATCACAGCCGTGGGTGCGGCGCTGCCTGTCCACACAAAGCGTCAGACCCGGCCCACGGGTTTCCCGGGCCGGGTCTGACGCGGTTTATCGCTCTGCCAGCAGCTTGTTCAGCTCCTCCATAAAGGAGTCGATGTCCTTGAACTGGCGGTACACCGAGGCAAAGCGGACGTAGGACACCTCGTCCACTGC
>JAJQHP010000020.1 GCA_021199695.1 Clostridiales bacterium | reverse complement strand
GTACATCCGAAGTATTTCAGCTTTGTCTTGTCATCATTGGCGTTATCAGCCTGGTCTTACAGGCAAAAAAGAAGCAACCGCCCTGTCCCCAAACCTGGCGGTTACTTCTCGTAACTAACTAGAGGGGCCAACCGTTGCCGGACAGCACCCTTGTTCTGTTTATAGTATAACCCTAAAGGCTCAGCTTGTCAAATCCTATTCCCGGTTTACTGCCGCCATAGCGTCAGCCCCTCTCCTGTTTTCCTTGCAATCCGTCCGAATCTGTGCTACTCTGTTTCCGGCCCCTTTCGGGGCTGGGTGCTGTCCAATACGGTGGCGGTTGTCCCCCCCCACGGGGGCAGCTTCTTTTGCCCCCTGATTTCAGGAGAGGGGGCTGCCCGATGAGTACATCCGAAGTCTTTCAGCTTTGTCTTGTCATCATTGGTGTCATCAGCCTGGTCTTACAGGCAAAAAAGAAGTAACCGCCCTAGCCTCACAAGCAAGCGGTTACTTCTGTAACTATTAGCCAGGGGGCCAACCGTTGCCGGACAGCACCCTTGTTCTGTTTATAGTATAACCCCGAGGGGGAAAATCGTCAAGGCTTTTCTCCACGCCTCACTGCTTCAGAGCAGTTCGGTCCTCCTTCACCGAGATGCGGAAGCAGTTGTAGCCCGCCAGCGCGTGGTCGATCTCGATGGAGTAGTCGATCTCCAGATTTCCCCCGGTGGGGGAGATGGACGAGTTGAGACGGGAGGTGGCGATGCCCACCTCCAGATTGCCGTAGGGGGTGCTGTACAGGGACAGGTGCCGCCGGCCCTCCTCGAACACCATCTGGGAGCAGACCGTCCCCGTGCGCAGCAGCGTCACCCGTGGGCCCTGGATCTGGAAGGTGGTGGTGGTCCCCTCCATGCCCGTGACCTCGCTCTCCTGATAGCTCAGCTCGTAGCCGTCTGCCTTTTGGGTGAGCTGTCCCGCCGTCATCAGCTGGACGGCGTCGTTGTCTGTGCCCTCGTACTCCTGGGCCCCCCGGATGGATATGATAACGTCCTTTGTCATAACAATATCTCCTCAGTACTGTTCGATGTCCACCCGCTCCACCGGCTCAGTCACTGGACGGCCCAAAAAGCGGGAGGCCAGCTCCCGGAATCCCTGGGCGTCGCTGACGTACCAGCGGCAGCGGCCCACATGGTCGGCGGAGGCCAGGCTGTCATGCTCTGAGAGCCACCGGCCCACCTCATGGGCGGCCTCCGCTCCGGAGTCCACCAGCTGTACCTCCGGCCCCATAAACGCCCCGATGACCTCCCGGATCAGAGGATAGTGTGTGCAGCCCAGCACCAGCACATCCACCCCCGCCTCTTTTAACGGGGTCAGATAATCCCGGGCCACCGTCTCGATGACCACGTCTCCCGGCCGGGTGCGTCCGTTCTCCACCAAAGGCACGAACAGAGGACAGGCGGCGGCATAGATCTCCGCCTGGGGCGCCAGAGCCCGGATGACCCGCTCATAGGCCCCGGTGGAGATGGTGGCCTGGGTGGCGATGAGGCCGATCTTCCCGTTCCGGGTCAGCCGGACTGCCCGGCGGGCGGTGGGCTCCACCACCCCGAACATGGGGATGTCCTGCTCTGTCTTTAACACGTCGATGGCGGTGGAGCTGACGGTGCCGCAGGCGATGACCACCGTTTTCAGGTCGAAGGTGCGGAGAAAAGCCACGTCCTGCCGGGCGTAGCGGGTGATGATCTCCCGGCTCCGGCCGCCGTAGGGCACCCGGCCGGTGTCGCCGAAATAGATGATATCCTCGCCCGGCATCCGGGCCAGCAGTTCCCGGACGGAGGTCAGTCCCCCCAGGCCGGAGTCGAAAACGCCGATGGGTCGGTTGTCCATGAAATGTCACCCCTCTGGGAATGAGCGTAGAAGGTGCGGCAAGCGCCGCCCTGCACAGGTCATTATATCATACGTCATTCTCAAATGAAAGACAAGGAAAACTTTTCAAGGGTGGCGCCACTGAAGCTGCTTGCGCTGCCGCTGGCCGTGGCCATCGCAAGTGGATCGGCGTGTTTCTGACCAGCTTTGTAGAGTCACTCCGATTTGTTCGGCAATTTCAAGCGGGTCTCTTGTGCCGCAGCGTTTCACAAGCCGGCTTCCAACGCGGGATAATTGCTCTGATCTCGAACGTCCTTCTGTATTCATCCTGCCACCTCTACTCGTTACAGCTATGTTCCGTTATTCGCACGAAGAATACGATTTACTTTTTCGAAGACGCTCTCTTCCGCTTTGGCGCGTACTTCTTATTCTTTTCCTTTGCAATCCAGTAGGCGTCGTTCAGCGCTTTCATTGCACCATCAAGTGCGTCCCCGCTCAATTCACCGCCAACAAAGAGTTCCGTAACTTCACCAACCAGTTCCTCTATGTCCCGCGCAGCTTTAGCGCCGCCTTTTTCATGTGCCTTTACAACGTAGGCTCCGGTGCTTCCCAACAAATACTCTGTTGTAGTATTGAGCGTATCTGCAATCTTCTGAACAGTTTCCATGTTTCCAGGTTTCCCTGTTCCAAGCTCATAATTCTGAATGGTTCTAACTGAAACACCGACCTTTTGCGCCAACGCTTCCTGCGTAATATTTGCTTCAAGGCGCTTTTCTCTCAGTCTTTCAGAAAATGACATAAGACCCCTTCTTTCTGCCCCATAACAACATGAAGGCTTTTTCACGAATAAGTATTGACATTCTGCCTTGCGCCTGCTATAATG
>JAJQHP010000050.1 GCA_021199695.1 Clostridiales bacterium | reverse complement strand
CCCTCACCCCCTCGGAGAGCCCACGGCACTTTGCAGACCGCCGGTCTGAAAGTGTGATAGTGGGATGCGATTTGTCAAGGGTAATTTAGGCTTCCTATGGTAAATTTTTTTAAATATACAGATCGTTCTGCTCTTTTCATAGCGTTCTTCTCATAGCGTTCTTCTAAATTTCCTAATCTTGCAGAAAACAATTTCTACTGCCGGGGTCAGAGCTGCCAGGATTTTTCACTGCTAACGCCCACATCCCCCGCCGGAGCCCCGGCGGGGGATGTGGTTTGCTGTGGGATTTGCTTTTGGGAAGCTATGGCAAAGAGGAACGATCTCTGTGCGTATTACTTTGTCTCAGCGACCTTGTTCTTCTTGCAGCGGCGAACGATCAGGTAGATGCCGCAGACCTCAACGATCACCACTACGATGTCCACAGCGACCATCCAATACTCCCATGCGGGGTGGACGCTGACGACCTGGGTGTCGGCTGCTATGCCGTTCATGGCAGCACTGTTCACCACGGTATACAGGATCGCATGGGTGGATTCCCGGAGCGCAGATACCAGGGTGGGGCTGGAGGCCACATCGTCCAGGATGTAGACGTCAGAGTCGGTGTTCAGCCACAGGTTGCAGCCTGCCGCCAGGCCCATATCGATCCACATATAGCCGGTGTTATAGGTGGCATAGTCGGTGACGACAATGCCGTGGAAGCCCCACTCGTTCCGGAGCACCTCGGTCAGCAGGCCCTCGTTGGCGCCGCACCAGACGCCGCCGATGCCGTTGAAGGCGGCCATAATGCCCAGACAGCCTGCATCCTTTACCGGCTTTTCAAAGGCGGGCAGATAGATCTCACGCAGAGCCTGTTCGGTGACGAAGGTGGAGATGCCATAGCGATCCGTCTCGGAGTCGTTGAGTACCATGTGCTTCAGATAGCAATACATTCCCTTGCTCTGTGCGCCGGAGACCTCCGCAGCGCAGAGGGTGCCGGCCAGGAAGCTGTCCTCGGAATAATACTCGAAGTTACGTCCGCCATAGGGGGTGCGGTGAGTGCCTGCGCCGGGGGCGTACCAGCCCTGGACGCCGGAGGCCAGGCCGTCCTCGCCGATGCACTCGCCTACCGCCTCCAGTAGGTCAACATCCCAGGTGGAGGCCATGACCACCTCGATGGGGTAGCCCATGCAGCCGGTGTCGCTGCCGATCAGGGTGTCCGTAATGCCCGCAGGGCCGTCCTGGTCCACGGACTGAGGCTTGCCGATGGAGTCGATCTCCATGGTCTGCCAGCCGCCCAGACGGACCAACTCCATCATCTCGTCTACCGTCAGGGAGTCCAGGATGTCGTCCCAGGCGGGGTCGTCATAATCCAGCCCCTTGTAGGCAATCAGGGAATAGCTCTCTCCAGAGCCGGTGGTGGGCATCTCTGCGTCCGGGTCCTCCTCAAAGAGGTTGTCCTGAGAGTCGTGAATCAGGTCATCAGAGGCGGTGAGGGTATAGGTCCCGTCGTCATTGAGGTCGCCGTAGAAAGTGGGCCAGGCGCCCTCCCAGTCGCTGCGGGTGAGATAGACGTAGCTGTCGTCATAGTAGGTAATGGAGCCGTTGTCAAACTGGTTGGTGATGGCCGTTCCGGTGTCGGAGTCCACGGAATAGGTCTCCGTATCCAGGGCATCCACCGTGTAGCTGGCGGTGAGGGAGGCGTCGCCGTCGGTGTCCATACCGTCGGCCGTGGTATAGCCCTTGGCGGCCAGCACGTTGTTCAGCGCATCGTGGGCGTCCGATCCCACGGTGAAGTAGTAGTCGCCGGCATCCAGGATATAGGTCTTTGCGTTGTTGGAGTCATAGGTGCGAAGCTCCTCCTTCTCCACCTGGACGGTCACCGTCTCGGTATCGCCGGGGGCCAGCTCTGCGGTGCGGGCGTAGCCGCACAGCTCGATGGAGGCCTTCTCGATCCCGTTTTCCTTGTCATAGTCCGTATAGGGGGACTGGAAGTAAATCTCCACCACATGGGCGCCGGACACGTCCCCGGTGTTGGTCACATCCAGGGTGATGGTGAACACGTCGTCCTCCTCCGTCATGGAGAAATTGCTGTATTCAAACTCGGTGTAGCTCAGGCCATAGCCGAAGGTATACATCATCTCCTCGGTGTAATCCCAGCCATCCGTGGAGTCATAGGTACCGGCGGAGTTGGAGGCATTGCCCTGGCCCAGAACGGTGTCCTCATAGCGGGTCTCATAATAGCGATAGCCCACATAGATGCCCTCGCCGTAGACCACATAGGTCTGCTTGTAGCTGACGGAGTTAGTGCCGTTGGTGAAGGTACCGGAGCCGAAGTTCTGCATGGCGGCGGAGCTCATGGAGTCAGTGGCGTAAGTGTCTACCAGACGGCCGGAGGGGTTCACTGCGCCACTGACGATCTGTCCCACGGAGGCCAGGCCTTCCTGTCCGGGATAGCCGATCCACAGGCAGGCGGAGACGTTGTAGTCCTCCATCCAGCTCAGCTCCATGGCGTTAGCCGTGTTCAGGAGAACGATGATGTTGTCAAAGTTCTCGCTGACCAGGCTCAGCATCTCCTTCTCCTCATCGGAGAGCTGGAGGTAGGAACCGTCGTACTCATCCATAGAGGTGTACAGGTCGGCATTCTCCTGACCGTTCCGGGAGATGACCACGATCGCTGCATCGCTGTAATCCGCAAAGGAGGAGGTGACGGCGTCTGTGTATTTACTGACAGGAACCTCGCCGATGGTGCCCTTTTCCCC
>JAJQHP010000209.1 GCA_021199695.1 Clostridiales bacterium | reverse complement strand
TCTAACGAATAAACTCTTTCCCTTTTCTCGGTCTCACATCATTGACAAATGGACACGATGTGTGAATTTATTCATTGATACAAAATCCGCCGCCGGAGTGGCCTCCGGTAGTTGGAGAGAGACTGGAAACCACTTCCATGACAGCGCCGATTATGATATAATGAGAGCAAACAATATGGGAGGTATTCGATCATATGAATCTGCAAAACTGGATTTCTTTTGAGACTGTCGGCGGGATTTTGCTCCTGCAAGGGAGCGTCAACGGGGTGGATGGAAATGTGATACTGGACACAGGGTCGCAGCGTTCCGTCATAAACACAGCCTATTTTTCGGAGAATGACAAGATTTCTCCGGCTCCGAAGACGGCGACCACTGTAGATGAAGTCGGTAATGTTGTAAAATCGCCTATCTGTGAAGTTGTCATTGAAGAAATCAGGGTTGGCAGCGAAGTCTTCCGAAACCTGGAAGGGCTGTCTCTCAATTTGGACTATGTGGAAAAGCAGCTAAAGGCCGTGAAAGAGGATGTAAAAGTGCTGGGTACGATCGGAATGGATATCATCAGCCAGCACACGGTAAGTATCGATTATAGAGATAGACAGATCGCTTTTGATGCGGAGATCGCCGATGACGCGCAAATATCTCCCATCGACTCTCTGCCCAATGGACTGATCACTACACCCGTCACGGTCAATCATACCAATTACCCCTTCATTGTAGATACCGGCGCATCGGTATGTGTGGTTGAGGATGAACTAAAAAACGACTTGTTCGGCTCATGGTTAGAC
The DNA here is from genome assembly GCA_021199695.1 of Clostridiales bacterium. Lineage (GTDB taxonomy): Bacteria > Bacillota > Clostridia > Oscillospirales > Oscillospiraceae > Onthomonas. Next base: position 1,961 of record JAJQHP010000209.1, on the reverse strand, counting down.
GAGAAAGCAGGTCTGTTTGCATCAACCAGCTTCTCCGTCTTTGGCAGGCAATTCAGCAATGTAACCTTTCTGAACCAAAATCTCGGTGATATCAAGAGGGCGGCTTGTGTATACGGCATTATCGGCTCCTGCTGTCTGCTGGACTCTGTTATTACCATCGACTGCTCAAATAAAATGATACATATCTCTTGAGCAAGGGGCCTGTCAGCCGCTCATCGCCGTATTCTCGCTGACGTCCTTTTTCAGACAGACTGCCGCCGCCGGAAGCAATTCCGGCGGCGGCATTTGTGCCAGATTTGGTTACGATTTCTTTGCGGCGGGCTTCTTTGCGGCAGCCTTGCGCACCCGGCCCTCCTTGAGCACCACGGCAGACCGGGCGGGGATGTACAGCTCCACGAAGTACTGTCCGTCAAACGCCTTGGCGGGGTAGGTCATATGCTCCACCAGGTTCTGACCGCCGTACTTCTCGTCGTCGGTGCACAGGGTCACAGTGTAGTCGGCGTTGTTGGGCACTGGCACCAGCACATTGGTAAAGGATTCGGTGGCATTGAAGTTGAAGGCGAAGAGCAGCCCCTTCCGGTAGAAGGCCAGGAGCTTGTCCTCCTCCCGGAGCAGCTTCATGTCCGCCATCCGCTGCTGGAACAGGCCCTTCCGTTTCGCCATGAGGATCATGTCGTGGTCGAAGTCCCCCAGCCACTGATATTTCAGATAGCCGTTGTCCCGCAGACTCCACTGGCGGCGGCAGTAGTAGAAGCTCCAGTTGTTGCCCTCCCGGGGGAAGTCGATCCACTCCGGATGTCCGAACTCGTTGCCCATGAAGTTCAGATATGCCTCGCCGCCCCCGGCCAGGGTCAGCAGACGGATCATCTTGTGCAAGGCGATGGCCCGGTCGATGGTGGGGTTGTGCATGGCCTTGTCCATGTCGGTGTACATATTGGCGTCGGCCATCCGGAAGATCAGGGTCTTGTCCCCCACCAGGGCCTGGTCATGGCTCTCGGCGTAGGCGACGGTGTTCTCCCCCGGGCGGCGGAGGCACATATCCCCCCAGATCTGGCCCAGGTTCCAGTCCTCGTCCTTCTTCTTCACCGTGCACACCCACAGATCGGGCAGGCCCATCCCCAGGCGGTAGTCAAAGCCGATGCCCCCGTCCTGGATGGGCAGGCACATACCGGGCATACCGGACATATCCTCGGCGATGGTGATGGCGTTGGGGTTCACCTGGCGCACCAGTTCGTTGGCCAGCTGGAGATAGGTGATGGCCTCCACGTGGGTATTCATGGAGAAATATTTGTGGTCGTCGTCAAAGTTGCTCCCCAGGCCGTGGTCATGGTAGAGCATGGAGGTGACGCCATCGAAACGGAAGCCGTCGAAATGGTACTCGGTCATCCAGAATTTCAGGTTGGACAGCAGGAAGTGGATGACCTCGTCCTTGCCATAGTTGAAGCACTTGGTCCCCCAGGCGGGATGGTCGCCCTTTGCCCCGGCGTGGAAGAACTGCCACTCGGTCCCGTCGAACATATTGATGCCTTCAGTGGTGTTCTTGACGGCGTGGGAGTGCACCACGTCCAGCAGCACCCGCAGACCCAGCTTGTGGGCCCGGTTCACCAGATATTTCAGGTCCTCCGGCTTGCCGAACCAGCTGGAGGCGGCGTAGAAGTTGGACACCTGATAGCCGAAGCTGCCGTAATAGGGGTGCTCCATAATGGCCATGAGCTGGACGGTATTGTAGCCCGCCTTCTTGATTCGGGGCAGCACGTCCCGGGCAAACTCCCGATAGGTGCCGATCCGCTCCTCCTCGGTGGCCATGCCCACATGGGCCTCATAGATGTAGAGGGAGTCAGCGGCGGCGGGCTTGAAGTCCTGGTCGGTCCATTCGAAGGTCTTGCGGTCGTCCACCACCTCCGCCTGCCACTCCAGGGTGTCCTTGTTCTGCACCACCCGGCGGGCGTACAGATGGATGT
>JAJQHP010000068.1 GCA_021199695.1 Clostridiales bacterium | reverse complement strand
GGGCGAGAACTACGAGTGGACCACCATGTACGCCGAATTTGCCCAGGTGGCGGAGGAGGAGGGCTTCAAGCAGCTGGCCGCCAAGTTCCGCATGGTGGCCGCCATCGAGAAGACCCACGAGGAGCGTTATCTGGCCCTGCTCCACAACGTAGAGATGCAGCAGGTGTTTGAAAAGGGCGAGCTGACCATGTGGGAGTGCCGCAACTGCGGCCATCTGGTGGTAGGCAAAAAGGCCCCCAAAATCTGCCCCGTCTGCGGACATCCCCAGAGTTATTTCGAGGTCCGGGCGGAGAACTACTAAGCGGCAAAGGAGACTGCATCGCCATGATGAAGCACGTCGTCTGCTTTAAGCTGGCAGACAACAGCCCGGAGAATGTGAAACGGGCAAAAGAGCTGATCCTCTCCATGGAGGGAAAGGTCCCCACCATCCGGGACATTTCGGTGGGGGTGGACTTTCTCCACTCGCCCCGCTCCTATGACATCATCCTGGAGGTCCTGCTGGACGGCCCGGAGGCGCTGGACGAGTACCAGAACGACCCCTACCACGCCGGAGTGGTAAAGAAGTACATGGGCCAGGTGTCCTGCGCCAGCGTGGCGGTGGACGTTTTGCTCTGAACCAGAGACATCTGAAAAAAGGCTCCCCTGAACCGTTTGCCGGTTTGGGGGAGCCTTTGATATATCCTTCCGCGCCGCTTGACACGGGTTTCGAAACGTGGTAATATAATATTGAAAACGAGATAATGGGGAGGACGAAAAGACAACAACCACTCCCCTGTTCCCCTTGACAGCGGATAAAATCGGCGTATAATAACGCTTATCGCTGAGAATATGGGATGGAAGCGGACTATTTGTGGGTAAAATGAGTACAAATAAAGTGGGAAGGGATCATCAATGTCTGTACAGCGAACCTACAATGACGAGATGTTCATCGACACCTTTGAGCACGAATACACCTGGCTCAACGGCTTTCTCCGCAACGTGCGGCGCTATGGCGGCAAGGAGGCCATGATCGACCCCCTGACACAGCGAACCTGGACCTATGACGAGCTGAACCGGGAGGCCAACCGGTTCGCCCACGCCCTGGCATCGGACGGCGTGGGAAAGAACGATGTGGTCATGTGCGTGCTGCTCAACTCTCCGGAGTTTGGGGTGAGCTATGTGGCCCCCCGGAAGGTGGGGGCTATCCTCAACCCGGTGAACTACAACCTGTCCCCGGGGGAGATCGCCCTGCTGCTGGAGCACAACCGGCCCAAGGCGGTGATCTACTCCGCCGAGGTGCGCCGGACGGTGGAAAAGGCGGAGGAGCTGTCCTCCTGGAAGCCTGCCCGGTTCATCATGGCGGACAATTTAAAGGACGAGACGCCCCCTCCCGGCCATGTGGACTACCGGGACTATCTGAGCGGTCAGCCGGAGACGGACCCGGTGATGGCGGTGCGGCCCCATATCTATGACGAGGTGCTGCGGCTCTGCACCTCCGGGACCACGGCGCTGCCCAAGTGCGTGCCGGTGAACGACATCAACGAGGTGCTCTCCGCCCACGATATCATCATGCACTATCCTCTCAACGCCTACGACGTGTGCCTGAATATGACCCCCTGGTTCCACCGGGGCGGATGCCATGTGGGCGGCCCCTGCCCGGCCTTTTACGTAGGGGCCACGGTGCTGACCATGCGGGTGTTCATGCCCAGGCAGGCCCTCCAGTGGGCCGAGCGGTATCAGGTCACCTTTCTGATGGGGGCCCCCTCCTCCCTGGAGATGCTGGCCCGCACCCAGGAAAAGAATCCGGTGGACCTGAGCCATGTGAAGGGTCTGGTCACCATGGGCGCGCCTCTGGAAAAGGACGCCTGTATGGAATATCTGAAGCTCCTGACCCCCAACATCTTCAACGGCTACGGCACCACCGAGACCCTGTGGAACACCTTCCTCCGGCCCTACGACCTGCCGGACCACGCGGGGACGGCGGGACGGAGCTGCATCGACGATGAGGTGCGGGTGGTGCGCCTGGTGGAGAACGGCCGGGCGGAGCCGGAGGACACGGTGCCCCAGGACGGGGAGACGGTGGGAGAGATCATCCTCTGGTCCCCGGCCAAGAGCACCTACAGCTATTACGACAACCCGGACATGGAGCGGGAGAAGTTTTACCGGGGCTGGATGTACACCGGCGACCTGGGCACCTGGGACAGAGACAGCTTTGTCACCGTCAGCGGCCGGAAGGATGACATGATCATCTCCTCCGGGGAGAACATCTACCCCTCCCAGGTGGAGGAGGTGTTCAGCGGCTGCCCCGGTGTAGAGGATACGGTGGTCACGGCAGTGCCCGATCCCGTCCGTGGTCAGGCGGTGGTGGCCTACGTCAAGGCCTCCGACCCGAGGCTCACCGTCCGGGACCTGGTGGAGTTTGCCGCTGACAATGAGATGCTCTCCGCCTACAAAAAGCCCCGGTATTACCGCATTGTGGACAAGCTGCCCTATACCGCCACAGGAAAGAAGCAGCACAACGTCATGAAGGCCCAGGCGGCGGAGGACCAGAGGGCGGGAAAATTGAAGAGAAGCTGAACATCAGCCCGGTCCCCAGGTGAACCTTCACCCAGCGGCCGGGCTGATTGTGCGCTGCGCCTCATTTCCTTTTTCTCCGCTTTGTCGCGGTGTTCTGGACGCTCATATCCAGCAAATCGAGGATCGTATCGTCAGCGACCGTGCCGTCCAGCAGGATGCTGACCCAATTTGATTTGTTCATGTGATAGCCGGGGA
>JAJQHP010000051.1 GCA_021199695.1 Clostridiales bacterium | reverse complement strand
CCTTCTCCCAGCTCACCGACCGGGTACTCACCGCCTTCGGTCTGGACGCCGGGGACGGAGAGCTGCGGGACACCTGCGCCGTCCTCTGGCGGAGGCTGGGCCTGCGCATCACCCGGGAGACGGAGGAGCGCTACGTCTGGCGGCTGGATCAGGACCCGGACCGCTATCGGGGCCTCCGCCGGGCACAGCCCGGGGAGCACTGGCGGGTGCCGGGAGACGTGTCCTGCCAGGAGAGTGCCAACGCCGCCTGTGCCGTGCTCCGGCAGCAGATCGCCCTCGTCCCCGATGAGCTGGCCGCTGAGACCGCCCGCCTGCTGGGCTACGACCCGGAGGATGAGGCCGCTCTGGACTGCGGCCGCCGAGGCGTGGACTGCGCCCAGTTCATGGGCCGGGTCCAGGAGACCCCGGTGGGGACCCTGGTGCTGGCGGAGCGGAGAACGTAAAACGGGTTTTTCTGTGGTGCGGATTCGCCCGGGGACTATAGCGGGTCGGGAGTGCCTGCTGCACCCCTCAGTCGCCTTACGGCGACAGCTCCGCCGTCAAGCGGCACTTCCGCTTCGCTCCCTGCCTCAAGGAGGGAGCCAAGGGGTTGCAGCGGGCCCTTGCCTCCCTCTGTGAGGGAGGTGGCACGGCGTAAGCCGTGACGGAGGGAGAGCAGTAGGCACGAAAGGCAAGCTAAGCACCTACGGCGAATTCGTACGAAGTCAGCACGAATTCGCCGACAGTGCATACTTTATTATGAGTGCGTACTGCTCTCCCTCAGTCAGCTTCGCTGACAGCTCCGCCGTCAAGCGGCACTTCCGCTTCGCTCCCTGCCTCAAGGAGGGAGCCACGGAAAGGACCCCCGCCCCGCTTCACAGCGGGGCGTTTTCCCCGCTCAAAAACCCTTTGCCAACTCCTTTTCCTGTGATATAATGACCTCACGCTAACACAAGGGAGGCAACCCCCATGGATTCCCCCATGCTCAACCTCATTTACCGCAACGACTGGGGCCAGGACCAGCCCCGGATGGACGCCCTCTCCCGCTGGGAGGGCTGGCCCCTGTTTTTGGACACCCTCACCGGCATGGACCGGGCCGTCCTGTACGAAAGCCCCATCCACGGGCCGGGGCACATCGAGCGGGTGCTGCTCCACGGGGCCTTCTGCGCCATGGAGGAGCCGCTGGGGATGGAGGACACCGCCCTGCTGCTGGAGTGCTGCGCCTACCACGACGTGGGCCGGGTGGACGACACCTATGACACCCGCCACGGCTGGCGCTCCGCCCAGCGGCTGGCCGCCCTCACCGGGCGGAGTGGCGAAGAATTAAAGATGATGCAGGCCGCCGTGGACGCCCACTCCCGGCCGGAAAAGGAGCTGCTCCCCACCCTGGAACGGTATCAGCCCAGGGATTTTCACCGCTGCCTCGCCCTGACCCAGCTGCTTAAGGACGCCGACGGCCTGGACCGGGTGCGCATCTGGGACCTGGACGTGCGCCACCTCCGCCGGGAGAGCAGCCGTCAGCGGGAGGACTTCGCCCAGCGGCTGTTTGAGGCGTACCAGGCGGAGGTCCACGCCTCCACCACGCCCCCCTTTCCCCCGGAGCTGCTGGAGGAGCTGGCGGAAAAGCGCGCCCGGCGGCAGGCGGAGCGCAACAGACAATAATCTCATTTACCATATCGGAAGAAGGAGAACAGAGACATGAACCAGTCCACCCACACCGACGCCGTCCCCGTGCAGGAGATGTTTCTGCTGAAAATGGGGGAGATCGTACTCAAGGGCCTGAACCGGAAGCGGTTCGAGCAGCGGCTGATGGGCAACCTCCAGCGGCGGCTGAATCCCTACGGCAAGTTCCGGGCCTATTCCCGGCAGTCCACCATCTATGTGGAGCCCATGGAGGCCGACTGCGACCTGGACGGGGCCTGGGAGGGGCTGAAAAAGGTGTTCGGCATCTCCGGCCTGTCCCGTTCCCGGGCCTGCGAGAAGGACAAGGACGCCTTCTTCCGGGCCGCCGCCACCTACCTGGATGACCGGCTCCGGGCGGCGAAGTCCTTCAAGGTGGAGACAAAGCGGGCGGACAAGTCCTTCCCCATGACCTCCATCCAGCTGAGCCAGTATGTGGGCGGTCTGCTGGCGGAGGCCTATCCCCACCTGGAGGTAGACGTCCACCATCCGGAGCTGACCGTCCATCTGGAGGTGCGGGACTTTGCCGGATACGTCCACGCCGACCCGGAGCCGGGGGCGGGAGGACTGCCCGTAGGCACCGGCGGCCGGGCGGTGGCCCTGCTCTCCGGAGGGCTGGACTCCCCGGTGGCCTGCTATATGATGGCAAAGCGGGGCCTGGCCCTGGAGCTGGTCCACTTCTTCTCCTATCCCTACACCTCCGAGGAGGCCAAGGAGAAGGTGCTGGAGCTGGCCCGGCTCATCAGCCCCTACTGCGGGCGGATGACGGTCAACATCGTCCCCTTCACCAAAATTCAGGAGGACCTCCGGCGAAACTGCCCGGAGCCGTACTTTACCCTGGCCATGCGCCGGTACATGATGCGCATTGCCGATCTGGTGGCCCAGCGGGTGGGGGCCAACGCCATTGTCACCGGGGAGAGCCTGGGCCAGGTGGCCAGCCAGACCATGGACGCCCTGGCGGTCACGGAGGACGCCTGCGTTCGCCCGGTGTTCCGTCCGGTCATCGGCATGGACAAGGAGGAGATCATCCGCATCGCCCGGCAGATCGGCACCTTCGAGACCTCCATCCTCCCCTATGAGGACTGCTGCACTGTCTTTACCC
>JAJQHP010000077.1 GCA_021199695.1 Clostridiales bacterium | reverse complement strand
TCTCTCCCCCCATCCCAGCCATGGCGATGCAGTCCGCCTCGTGGGGGGAGATGGCCGCCAGACCGTCGGAGAGGCGAAACTGAATCCGCTCCGTGCAGCCGAACCGCTCCGCCGTCTCCCTGGCATGGGCCAGCGGGCCGGGGCGGAGATCTCCGGCGATGGCAGTCTTGATAATCCCGTTCCGGAGCAACCATACCGGGAGATAGGCGTGGTCGGTGCCGATGTCCGCAAAGCGGCAGCCTCTGGGTACCAGGGCCGCCACCGTCCGGAGCCGGGGGGATAATTCCAGTGTCATAGTACACCTCGATACAAGAAAGGCCGCCGGAGCTTGTTCCGGCGGCCTGTTCGGTCTGGTCTGCCGCCTTACTCCTGAAGGTCGACAATGCTGTTCAGCTCGTCCAGCAGGGTGTCCACGTCCACGCCATGGACCATGCAGGCCTCCTCTACCGTCTCGCCCATGGAGGCGGGGCAGTACAGGCAGTGCATCCCGATGGACATGAACAGCGGGGCCGCATCCGGGGCAATCCGCAGAATATCGCTGATAATGGTATCCTTGGTGATCTCCGTCATGGTGATTCCCTCCGTCATGGTGATTTCCGCCTTTGGCGGCGGTCGATTTTTCTGATCGCCCCTATTATACCCGGAAGGGACCGGATTTTCAACCGTTTTCCTCGTTCTGCCCCCGGAAATTTGCTACCGGACGTTGATCGTCCAGCACTTCGGGGAGAGGAGTGCCAGGAGATACGTCTCATCATCCACCACCAGGGAGTAGAACACAGGCTCTCCATACAGCCGTACCAGCTGACGGATGTATCGCAGGCCCGTACAAAACGGACCTGACGCTGTACTGCAAGAGGAAAGGATAAATAAGAAGTTAATTGCAGCTCACAACATTATATTTTTTCTGCGCCGCCCTGAATTGTGGGCTTGATGATATTATAGAGATACAGAAAGATGGTGATTGACTATGGTCGGAAAAAATAGTTCAAAGTCCCTTGCATTCGTTTTGCAATGCACTCCTCCACAAGCCATATCTTGTATTCAAGCTCAATTTCCTTCCGTTTTGCCATGCTTGTCCCCCATTTGTTTTTTCGGTGTATACCTAATGGGGAGCATATCAGACTGTCCGTCCGGGGCCACGAAAAACGATGATATGCCGATTTTGTCGATTGGCGAATAGATTAGAAGCCGTCATGACTTAATGAAGTCCCACGGGGAATCGCTCAATGCGTCAACCACTCCGAACACCCCCCCGGCGGCGAAGGGCAGGGCAAACGCCACCGGCAGGGCAAGCAGCTTAAACGGCAATTTCAATATAGTCATACTCTCATCCTCCCTTGAATTATAACTCCATTTTACCGGAACTATGGCGATCTGCAAGGATGTCACCACAGCTGTGTAACCGGCATGGAGATTGCTCCCCATGCCTTGACGATTTGGTTTATGAGAGAGACGCAAGCACCCGCAGGGATTCCTTTTGGGTCGCCCAAATCTCATCCAGCCGCTCCTGCAAGTCCTGAATGTCGGCGGTGTAAATGCTGCCGGTGACATTGGCTTTTCTGGCGTATTGAGACGAGTTTTATCAAGGGTAATTTATCCCACAGCCTTAAAACTCCAGCCAACTTTCCCTTGAAGCCCCGCCCGATCCATACTATAATAACGGAAAAGGTCCAGACATCCCCCGTCTGGACAGCGCACCGGCACGGCAAGCTCCCGGAAGCAGGGTGAGAGTATGCTCCATATTGCAATCATAGAGGACGAAGACAAGGCTGCAGAGACCCTCTGCGGCTATTTGTGCCGGTTGGAGGGGGACTTGGAGGAGCCGCTCCAGATCACCCGCTTTGCCGACGCCCGGCCCTTTCTGGAGGCCGAAACGGGCTATGACCTGGTGTTTATGGACATCGAGCTGCCGGGGATAAACGGCATGGAGGCCGCCAGGCGGCTCCGCTCGAAGGACCGGCAGGCAAAGCTGATCTTTGTCACCAACATGGCCCAGTATGCGGTGGAGGGCTACCAGGTGGACGCCCTGGATTTTATGGTCAAACCGGTGACCTATGCCGACTTCTCCTTCAAGATGAAGCGGGCGCTGTCGGCCATCGAGATGAGTCGGACGCAATGGCTGGTGATTCAGCAGTCCACCGGCCTGACCCGTATCTCCTCCGGGGAGCTGCTCTATGTGGAGGTGCAGGGGCACACCCTGACCTACCATCTGGAGCGACAGGAGCCTGTCAAAGCAAGGGGGACTCTGGCCGATGCGGAGCAGTCGCTGCGTCAGTGCCACTTCCTGCGCTGCAACAACTGCTACCTGGTCAACCCGGAGAAGATACGATGGGTACGGGGGTATCTCGTCAACGTGGGCGGGGACGAGCTGCAGATCAGCCACCCTAGGCGAAAGCAGTTCCTGAAGGAGCTGGGCGAATGGTATGCGAAAGGAGGCGCTTGAGATGCCGGATATTCCTGTTTTCCTTGCGACGCAGCTTCTCTTTTTGATGGAGCTGACTGTCGGCGAACTGATCTTTGCCGCCTCCTACCAGAGAAAGGCCCACTTTGGCCGGAGACTGCTGGCAGCTTTTCTGACTGAGACGGCGCTGTGTGGAGCGTTGTATACGCTGACGGTGAACAGCGAGTTTTGGCTGGTCAGCAATACCCTGTATTATCTGCTCATGTTCGCCGTCTCCCTGCTGCTCCCCTTCCTGTGCTTTCAGGAGGAACCCATCCCCCTGACCTTTTGCGCCGTCTGTGGCTATCTGCTCCAGCACATGGGCTCTCAGGTTCTCCAGCTGTT
>JAJQHP010000019.1 GCA_021199695.1 Clostridiales bacterium | reverse complement strand
CCTTCCGGGCCTCACCGGTGGTCATGCCGGCGTACTTGCCGCAGTCGATCACCTCCGGCTCGTCGGCGGGGGCGTGGCCGGAGGCGATGAGGGCATGATACGCCGCCACATCCTCCGGGCCGGTCATCCGTCCGTCGTAGGTGAACACCCGGACGAAGGGCAGGCTGTGCCGCTTGCCCACCTCGAAGTCGTTGGGGTCGTGGGCGGGGGTGATCTTCACCACACCGGTGCCCTTGGTCATGTCTGCGTGCTCGTCGCAGACGATGGGAATTTCCTTGTTCAGCAGGGGCAGGATGGCGTGGCAGCCGTGGAGATGGACGTACCGGGGGTCGTCGGCATTGATGGCCACGGCGGTGTCGCCCAGCATGGTCTCCGGCCGGGTGGTGGCCAGCTCCAGATACTCCCCTGTCTCCTTCACCTGGTAGAGCAGGTGCCAGAAGTGGCCGTCCTGCTCCTCATACTCCACCTCGGCGTCGGAGATGGAGGTGTCGCACCGGGGGCACCAGTTGACCATCCGGTTGCCCTGGTAAATTTTGCCCTCGTTATACAGCCGGACAAAGACCTCCTTCACGGCGTCGGAGCAGCCCTCGTCCATGGTGAACCGCTCCCGCTCCCAGTCGCAGGAGGAGCCGAGCGTGCGCAGCTGCTTGACGATGCGTCCGCCGTACTTGTTCTTCCAGGCCCAGGCCCGCTCCAGGAACTTCTCCCGGCCCAGGTCGTCCTTGGTCAGCCCGTCCTTCTTCATGTCCTCCACCACCTTGGCCTCGGTGGCGATGGAGGCGTGGTCCGTGCCGGGCACCCACAGGGCGGCGTATCCCTGCATCCGCTTGAACCGGATGAGGATATCCTGCAGCGTGTTGTCCATGGCGTGGCCCATGTGGAGCTGTCCGGTCACGTTGGGAGGCGGCATGACGATGGTATAGGGCTTCTTGTCCGGGTCCCGGTGGCCCCGGAAGCAGCCGCTCTCTTCCCACTGCTGATAAATGCGGGACTCCACCTTCTGCGGTTCATACACCTTCGGCAGTTCTCTTGTCATCTTTTCTTCACGCTCCGTTTTCTCATATCGGCTCTCAGGGCAGCAAAAAAGCCCCGGGCCGTCTCTGGCTCAGGGCGAACATTGTCTGTCCGTGGTACCACCTGAATTTGGCGCAAGCGCCACACTCATGACCCGGTAACGGCGGGGGACCGGCGGCACTTACTGTTCACGATTCAGCGCCGCAGCTCCGGGGCGACCTTCCGCACGCTACCGGCGGCGCCTTTCACCAAACGGCGCCTCTCTATGCCCGGCGGGAGCGCGTACTCCTCCCCATCAAAGCAGTTGATAGATGGGGTTAGTATAACCATTTTAGCTGTTTTTGTCAACCGGTCTTTGAGAAAACACCGAAGGATTTCTTTTGAGACTGTCAAAAAACCGTCTAAGACTTCCGCAACAGAGCAGCGGGGGAGCGGAGGAGGGGGCAAAAAGCCCCCTTCGCGTGCAATAAGAAACGATTTTTAGAACTTTTTAAAGTTCAAAAATCGTACTCAGCGTGTCAAAAGAGGATTTTTGACACGCTGGGATTTCTTTTGACTCAAATGCCGCCGAGATCACGCCTGTGATGCAGGCGGAGCGGGAAAGGGGAACTACAGCTTCTCCCGGAGGAACCGCTCTATGGCAGCGGCGGCCGCATCCTCGTCTCCACCCTCCACCGTCACGGTCAGCTCGTCTCCCCGTTTGATGGCCAGTGACAGCAGCCGCAGGTGCTGGGTGGCCCGCACAGTATCGCCTCCTCTGGTGACGGTAATCACGGAGGGAGCATAGCTCCTAGCCAAATCGGCAAGTTCTCCGACCGGTTTGACGTGAAATATGTGGTCACTGGTCACGGTAAAATGAAACTGCACCATAGAAGGTCCCCTTCAATCCTCCCCCTCCAGGGGGTGTCGCTCCGCCGCCGCCAGAATATCCTCCGGGGTGTCCGCCGCCATGAGGTCGTCCAGCAGAGGCTCGTTGAGAAAAATGTACGCCAGGCTCCGGATGCAGTCCAGATGCTCTTCCGGGTCCCGGGCGGCCAGCGTGAACAGCAGACGGGCGGTCTTGGGCGTCCCGTCCGCCCCTGGGCCAAAGTCCACCGCCTCCCTCAGCCGGAGAAAGCTGACCCCCGTCCTCCGGACACAGGAGGGCTCCTGCTGGGCGTGGGGCATGGCTGCGCCGTGGTCAAAGACCATATAGGGGCCGTACCGCCGGATGCAGTCGATGATCTGCTCGCTGTAACCGGCGTCCACATATCCGCCCTCGATGAGAGGCTCCGCCCCCAAGCGGACCGCCTCCTGCCAGGAGGGGACGCTGTCTGCAAACCGGCAGAGGCCCCCCTCTGCGATCTGTTGCAATAGCTCTGCCATGGGTCGCTCCCTCCTTTTGGCGCTGACTGTCCGGGCATTTCCGGGGAATTTCTCTTTGCGAATCTTCGGATCGGTGGTATACTGGAATAAGAGACGTCCCCGGTTCAAGTCGGGAGACAAAAACGGAGGTTTTGTTATGCTGGAAGAACTGAAACAAAAGGTATACGAGGCGAATATGGAGCTGCCCCGCCGGGGCCTTGTCACCTACACCTGGGGCAATGTCAGCGGCATCGACCGGGAAAAAGGCCTGTTTGTCATCAAGCCCTCCGGGGTAGAATATGACGAGCTGCGGCCGGAGGACCTGGTGGTCATGGACCTGGAGGGCAACCAGGTGGAGGGGGAGCTGAACCCCTCCTCGGACACCAGGACCCATCTGGTGCTCTACAACGCATTCCCCCAGATCGGCGGCATCGTCCACACCCACAGCCCCTACGCTGTGGGCTGGGCCCAGGCCGGGGAGGACATCCCCTGCTACGGCACCACCCACGCGGACTATTTCTACGGCCCCATCCCCTGCGCCCGGCATCTGACCCAGGAGGAGCTGGACGAGGACTATGAGCGCAACACCGGCAAGATCATCGTGGAGGAGTTCCACGCCCGGGGCATCGACCCGGCGGCCGTCCCCGCCGTCATCTGCCACAGCCACGGCCCCTTCACCTGGGGCAAGGACGCGGCCCAGGCGGTGTATCATGCCGTCGTGCTGGAGGAGGTGGCGAAAATGGCCATCTTCACCCGGCAGGTGGCCCCCAACGCCGACCCGGCCCCCCAGCGTATCCAGGACAAGCACTACCTGCGCAAGCACGGCCCCAACGCCTATTACGGGCAGAAGAAGGGATAGTCTACGCCCGCCGGGCGGTCTCCAGAGCCAGCTCTACCATCCGGGCAAAGCCGCTCTGCCGCTCCTGAGGACTGAGGGCCTCGCCCCGGAGGATGTGATCGGATACGGTACAGATCGCCAGAGCGTTCCCGCCCCAGCGGGCGGCGTTCATGTAGAGGGCGGCGCTCTCCATCTCTACTGCCAGCACGCCCATCTTCCGCCAGCTCTCGTTGGTCTGGAGGGCCAGAGGCAGTCCTTCGTCGTCCCCGTAAAACCGGTCTGAGGACAGGAGATTGCCCACATGGAAGGGCAGGCCCCGCTCCTCTGCGGCGGCGACGCAGGTTTGCAGCAGAGAAAAAGAGCAGAGCGGCGCAAAGCTGCCGGGCAGACGGTATTGCTCCGCCCAGCTGCTGTCGGTGGAGGCCCCCTGACCGATGACGATGTCCCTCAGCCGCACCTCCGGCTGGATGGCCCCCGCCGAGCCGATGCGGATGATATTCCGCACGCCGAAAAAGCGGAACAGCTCATAGGAGTAAATTCCCATGGAGGGCATCCCCATGCCGGAGGCCATGACGGAGACGCGGGCGTTCCCATAGAAGCCGGTATAGCCCTGCACGCCCCGGACATTGTTGACCAGGACGGCGTCCCGGAGAAACTGCTCTGCGATCCATTGGGAGCGCAGCGGGTCGCCGGGCATGAGGACGGTCTCCCCAAAATCCTCCGGACGGGCGTTGATATGAGGGGTGGGATAGTTCGACATGACGGTTCCTCCTGCCATTTTTCTGGGAACAGCATAGCACAAAAAAATACTTTTGTAAAGGAACACAGAGCCGACAGGCGGGGATGACCCGCCGGTCGGCTCTGTCTGTCAATCGGTCATTCGCCGTCTGTCCCGGTCAGAACATTCCGGGATGCGGCGGCGGTGGTATGGAATTACTTGCTCTGCTCGGCCAGCCAGGTCCACAGGCTCACTCCGTCCTCCTCGCACTGGTCGTTGAAGAAGTACAGCCAGGACCAGTGGCCCATGTACTCATAAGCGGAGCCGTCCTCGGTGGTGTAGAGGCCGGTGGTGTCCACCACGCTGTCAAAGACAGAGGTGTGAAGGTCTGCGCCGATGGCCTGTAGCCGCTCAATGGTGGGCATCTCGTATAGGGTGGGGTCCACCGCTGTGTCGTTGGCGGCATAGACGAACCAGACGGGCAGGTCCTTGATGCCCTCCAGCTGCTCATCGGTGATGCCGGAATCCAGGTAAGCCTCGCAGATGGGGAAGGCCGCGGCGAAGTAGTCGGGATAGTTCAGGATGAGATCCATGGTCATGTAGCCGCCGTTGGAGCAGCCGCCCACATAGATGCGGTTGGCGTCGATCCCCTCATGGTTTGCCACATAGTCCTCGATCAGCTCCATCAGGGTGGCGAGGTAAATGGAATCGGTGCCGCCCTCTCCTGCGCCGTGAAGCCAGAAGGTGGGAGTCTGAGGCGTCAGCACATAGGCGCCGCCCATGGCGCTCTGGAACGCCTCGTCATACAGGGCCGTGACCTTGTTGCCCAGGTTGTTGATGGAGGGGTCGGTGCCGCCCTCTCCTGCGCCGTGAAGCCAGATCACCAGGGGATGGAGCTCCCCGTCGTCCTCGGGCTCATAGGAGCCGTAGCACAGCGTCTTGCCGTCGCTGCCGGTAAAGGTGCCGGTGAGGTCCACCTGCTCCAGCTGGGGCATGGAGGCGGCGCTCAGGTCGATGGCGGCGTCCACAGCCAGCCCGGCAACGGCGGTCCCGTCCTCGGCGGCCAGGGTGCTGCTGTCAGTGAGGGAGATGGCCAGCTCATAGGGGTCACAAACGGTGTTCATTCCGGTGAACACGTCATAGCAGTAGGGGGAGCCTTCGTCAGGGCTGTAGTACAGCTCCAGGGCGATATAGGCGGAGGCTTCGTCCACTTGGTTGCCGTCCATGTCGCAGGTGTAGGCGGCGGTGACGGTGCGCTCCGCCTCGGCAACGGTGTGCTCGGTGGCGTCCAGGGTGTCGTCATACAGAGCGGCCCAGTTAAAGCTCTCCTTCTGCTCGACGACGGCAAAGGCAGATGCGTCCACGGTGGCGGCGTCCACCGCCTGATCCAGGGACAGAACTACCTTGGTCACTGCAGGGCCCCAGTCAAAGCCCTCGATGACGACGTTCTGGGTGCCGGAGAGGGTCAGCTCACCGGCGGTCTCCTCCGTATCGGCGGTTTCCTCGGCGGCCTCTTCCTCGTCTGCGTCCTCGGTCTCCTCCGCTTCTGTGGTGTCTGCGGTGGAGGTCTCGTCTGAGTCGGTTTCTTCCTCGGTGGTGGTGGAGCTGCACGCAGTGATGCTCAGCAGCATGGCGAGCGCCATCAGCAGGGCGGCGAGTTTGGTGATCTTCATACTTTTTCCCCCTTTAATTTGAGTTGCGCAAGGATGTTTCCTTCGCTTTCGTATAGAATAGCACCAAAAATAACTTTTGTCAATAGAAAAAATGGAAAATTGGGGGCCGTCGCAGAGATATTCTGCGACGGCCCCAGAGACTGTCAAAAAACCGTTTAAGACTTCCGCAACAGAGCAGCGGGGGAGCGGAGGAGGGGGCAAAAAGCCCCCTTCGCGTGCAATAAGAAACGATTTTTAGAACTTTTTAAAGTTCAAAAATCGTACCCAGCGTGTCAAAAAGGATTTTTTGACACGCTGGGGGCCGCCGCAGAGATATTCTGCGACGGCCCCATTGGGTCTGTCCGGTCTGTATTCAGCGATTAGAAGATGGGCAGCACGTTGCCCTCGTAGGTCGACTCGATGTACTCCCGGACGGCCTCGGACTGGAGGGCCTCCACCAGAGCCTGAACGGCGGGGTTGTCCTCGTTGCCCTCCTCGACTACGATGACGTTGGCGTAGGTCTGGGCGGCCTCGGACTCGGCGTCCTCCGTGACCAGGGCGTCGGCGGCGGAGGAGAAGCCCGCCTGGAGTGCGTAGTTGCCGTTGATGGCGGCGATGGCGCATTCGGTGGTCAGGTTGGGCAGCATGGCGGCCTCGACCTCCAGGAAGGTCAGGTTATAGGGGTTGTCCACGATGTCGTTGGTGGTGGCCTCCAGGCCAACGCCGTCCGCCAGGGTGATCAGACCGGCGTCCTGGAGCAGCAGCAGGGCCCGGGCCTCGTTGGTGGCGTCGTTGGGCACGCCCACCACGTCGCCCTCCTCCAGCTCATCCAGAGAGGACTTGGTGCAGGGATAGATGCCGAAGGGCTCATAGTGGATGGCGGCCACGCTCACCAGATGGGTGCCGTTCTCCTCGTTGAACTGGTCCAGATAGGGCTGATGCTGGAAGTAGTTGGCGTCCTCCTCGCCCTCCTCCACGGCGGTGTTGGGCACGATGTAGTCGTCATACTCGGTGATGATCAGCTCGATGCCCTGCTCGGCCAGCACGTCCACCACCTGCTCCAGGATCTCGGCGTGGGGGGTGGGAGAGGCGGCGACCCGAAGGACGGCGGTCTCGGAGTCGGCGGCCTCGTCGCCGGAGGTCTCCTCAGCGTCGGTGTCCTCAGCCTCCTCCGTGTCGGCGTCCTCGGTCTCCTCAGCGGTGTCCTCGGCTTCCTCGGTGGTGGTGGTGTCCTCCGTGGTGTCAGCGGTGTCGTCGGTGGTATCGCCGTTGCCGCAGGCAGCCAGGGCCAGGGCCATCGCCAGAGCAAGGATCAGGGCAAGCAGTTTCTTCTTCATGGTGTGTTCCTCCTTACAATAAGAAATGGGATTATTTCAAACGCTTGTCGGTGTGGGCCGACACGCGGCTGAAAACGGACTGGATGATCTGCACCAGCACGATGAGCAGGATGACGGTGATGAACAGCATGGAGTCTACCTTCCGGTTGTAGCCGTAGCGGATAGCCAGGTTGCCCAGGCCGCCTGCGCCCACCGCACCTGCAATGGCGGTATAGGACAGAATGGTAATCATGGAGATGGAGCCCCCCAGAATGAGGGAGGGCCGGGCCTCCGGGAGATAGACCTTCCAGATGATCTGGAAGGTGGACGCCCCCATGGACTGGGCCGCTTCCACCACTCCGGCGTCCACCTCGCTGAGGGAGGTCTCCACCATCCGGGCGATAAAGGGGGCGGCGGAGATGACCAGGGGGACGATGGCCCCCTTTACGCCGATCTTGGTGCCCACGATGAGCTTGGTGAAATCCATCAGGACGATCATCAGGATGATAAAGGGGAGGGACCGGCCAACGTTGATGATCCAGCCCACCACCTGGTTAAACCGCTTGTGGGGCCGTATGCCGTGCTCTCCCGTGAGGATGAGCAGGATGCCCAGGGGCAGGCCCAGCAGATAGGCAAAGACGGTGGAGACGCCCACCATGACCAGGGTGTTCAGGGTCTCCTCCCAGAGCAGAGCGCCGTACTGCTCCCAAAAGGCGGCGGTAAATACCTCAAGCATCGTTTTCTACCTCCTCTGCAGTGATCTGGGGCTGGGAACGGATGTAGCTCAGGGCCTTGGCGGCCTCGTTGGGGTCCTCCGGCAGACCCAGGAGCATAGTGCCGAAGGCCTTGCCGTCAATGTTCCGGGTGTCCGCTCCCAGGATGTTCACCTTCACCCCGCAGTCGATGGCGAGGGAGGCGATCAGGGGCTGATAGGCGGTGCCGCCGTTGAAGGCCACCCGAATCGTCCGGCTGCCGTGGGCGGCCACCATGGTCTCCGGTACGCCGTTGGGATAGACCAGCCGCCGGGCGGCGTCGGTCTTGGGATTGGAGAAGATGTCGGTGACCGGCCCCTCCTCGACGATGGAGCCGTTGTCCAGGATAGCCACCCGGCCGCAGATCTCCTCGATGACGCTCATCTGATGGGTGATGACCACCACGGTCACGCCCAGCTTCCGGTTCAGCTCCTTGAGCAGGGCCAGGATGGAGGCGGTGGTGGTGGGGTCCAAGGCGGAGGTGGCCTCGTCGCACAGGAGCACCTTGGGGTCGGTGGCCAGGGCCCGGGCGATGGCCACCCGCTGGCACTGTCCACCGGAGAGCTGCACCGGGTAGGCGTCCGCCTTGGACTCCAGCCCTACGATCTCCAGCAGCTCCAGGGCCCGCTGCTTTGCCTTGGCCCTGGGGACGCCGCTGATCTCCATGGGGAAGCAGACGTTGGACAGGCAGGTGCGCTGCATGAGCAGGTTGAAGCTCTGGAAGATCATGGTCACAGACCGCCGGGCCTTCCGCAGCTCCTTCTCGGAGAGGGCGGTCATCTCCTGACCGTTGACCACCACGCTCCCCTGGGTGGGCCGCTCCAGCAGGTTCAGGCACCGTACCAGGGTGCTCTTTCCCGCTCCGGACAGGCCGATGATGCCGTAGATCTCTCCCTCCTGCACATCCAGATTGATGTCCTTCAGCGCGTCCAGGGAGTGCTCCCCCTCGCCGAAGGTCTTGGTCAGATGCCGGACACGAATAATGGACTCACTCACAGGCGGAAGTCTCCTTTCTCTGTTCTGCAAATAAAAAAGCCCCTGAAGCGATTCCGCTTCAAGGACGTGCGCTCATGCGCCGTGGTACCACCTTGATTTACCGGCCCCTCACGGAACCGGCCTTACAGAGTTCCAACAAACTCCTGCGCGATGACGGGCACACCCGTCGCAGCCTATATGGACAATCACAGTCGGCCGCGCAACTCCAAGGCCATGTTCGGCAAGCCCTTCCGTGCCTCTTTTCACCAACCGAGGCTCTCTGGGACGTATCTGCCTGCCTACTCTCCTCTTCATCGTCTTTCGGGGATTCAATTTTGCTTGTGAAGCATCATACCACTTATTTTCCCACCTTGTCAATAGGGAGATGGGGATTTTTTGAAAAATAGGGCATTTTCCAAAAAATTACCCCAGCTCCCGTTCCTCACAGGCGGAGATTTTCCCCACCCGGCGGCTGTGGCGGCCGCCCTCAAATTCGGTGGAGAGGAACACGTCGGTGATGCGCTCGGCCATGTTGGTACCGATCATCAGAGCGCCCATGGCGAGACAGTTGGCGTCGTTGTGGCGGCGGCTCATCTCGGCGGAAAACGGCTCGCTGCACAGGGCGCAGCGGACTCCCCGGACCTTGTTGGCGGAGATGGAGATGCCCACCCCGCTGGAGCAGATGACGATGGCCCGGTCTGCCTCCCCGGTGGCGATACGCTTGGCGGCGGCGTAGCCGAAGTCGGGATAGTCGCAGCTCTCCCCGCTGTACGTCCCTACGTCCGTGACCTCATGGCCCTGGGCGATGAGGTAGCTCTTGATATGCTCTTTCAGGGCAAAGCCCCCGTGGTCGGAGCCGATGGAAATTCTCATAACGCCTTCTCCTTTTCGTTATTTGACTCGTTTTCCGTCGATAAATACCATCTGGATGGTGGACGCCACCTCCAGGGGGGAGCCGTCCAGCACCACCAGATCTGCGTCCTTCCCGGGAGTGATGGAGCCCACCCGGCTGTCGATACCGACGATCCGGGCCGCCCGGAGGGTGATGCTCTGCATGGCCTCCTCCGGGTCCGCCCCAGCCTTCACCGCCAGGGCCGCCCCCAGGGGGAGGTACTGGATGGGGTTCTCCGGGTGGTCGGTGCAGATGGCCACGGGGACCCCTGCCCTCATGAGTACGGCGGTGTTCTCCAGAGCCTGGTTTTTCAGCTCCGGCTTGCTCCGGTCCCCGAAGATGGGACCGGTGATCACCGGCACCCCCTCTTCCGCCAGGATGTCCGCCACCAGATAGCCCTCGGTGCCGTGGACGATGACGGCATTGAGCCGGAACTCCCGGGCAATGCGCAGGGCGGTGGCGATATCGTCTGCCCGGTGGGCGTGGAAGTGGGCGGGGAGGGTCCCCTGGAGGACGGGGACCAGAGCCTCCAGCTTGCAGTCGTAGTCCGGCGGCTCGGCGTCCTCGTCCTGCTTTGACCGCTCCTGTTTGCGGAGATACTCCTGCGCCTTGGCCAACTCCTCCCGGATGAGAGCGGCGGTGGCCATGCGGGTGATGGGCGTCTCGTCCCGGTCGTTGTAGGACTGCTTGGGATTCTCTCCCAGGGCGAACTTCATGGCAGCCGGAGCCTTGACGATCATCCGGTCGATCCAACGCCCGGCGGTCTTGACGGCGGCGAACTGCCCGCCGATGGGGTTGGCGGAGCCGGGCCCGGTGAGGACGGTGGTGACGCCGCCCTCCCTTGCCTCCTGGAAGCAGCGGTCCATGGGGTTCACCCCGTCGATGCCCCGGAGCTGGGGGGTGACGGGGTCGGTGGTCTCGTTGGCGTCCTCCCCCTCAAAGCCCAGGCCGTCCCCAAAGACCCCCAGGTGACAGTGGGCGTCCACGAAGCCGGGATAGACCAGCCTGCCCGCCAGATCCAGGCCATCTCCCGGAGGGCAGTCCTCCATGGGGCCCACGGCGGTGAATTTTCCGCCCTCAAAGGCCACAAAGCCCCGGGGGATCTCCGGGCGGTCCATGGGGAAGATGCGGGCGTTTTTCAGAAGCATGGTTGGGTCCTTTCTTTGTTTGCAATATAGTGCGGCTATGCGAAGGATGAGGAGGCACATTGCCCTTGGCTCCCTCCGTGAGGCAAGGAGCGTAGCGGAAGTGCCGCTTGACGGCGGAGCTGTCGCCGTAAGGCGACTGAGGGAGAACCGTAGGGGCTTTCGAAATGCTGAAATCTCACGGCGAATTCGTGCCAACTGCCAGCGAATTCGCCGATGGTGCATATCTTATCGTGAGTGCCTGCTGCACCCCTCCACCGGCTTGCGCCGGTCCCCCTCCCCCTTCGGGGGAGGTTAAACTGCATTTGCCGTAAACTGTATTCCCGTTTCGACAAAACCAGAAGTTGACAATCGGCCCAAACTATGGCAGGATAAAGGTGCAGCCCAACCATTCGGGAAGCCCCTTGCCGCCCCAACGGGCGGCTTTTTTTGTCCCGGACAGCCGGACGCCGCCGCAAGGGGAGTCCGATGCAGCGGCGCAGACGGCCATGTATGATGCGGCAGAGAATGCCCCTGCCTCAGCCCCGGCGGGGACGGCGGGGACGACGGCTCTCGCCGCCACGGTTCAGATCGGACTGCCGGCTCTCCGACTCGGAGAGAAAGTGTTTGACCATATCGTCAAAAGATTGGGGCTCCTGCTCCCGGTCGTGGCCCCGATACTGGCCCCGGCCCTGAGACGAGGCGGAGCGGGGCGCAGGAC
>JAJQHP010000269.1 GCA_021199695.1 Clostridiales bacterium | reverse complement strand
CCCAACGGGGCGGGCAAGACCACCCTTATCAAGCTCATCTGCGGTCTGCTGACCCCGGACGGCGGCAGCATCTCCGTGGCCGGATACCCCGTGGGGCCGGAGAGCAAAGCGGTAGTGAGCTACCTGCCGGAGCGGCCCTTTTTGGGCAAATGGATGACGGTCCGGGACGGCCTGGACCTTTTCCAGGACTTTTACGCCGACTTTGACCGGGCCAAGGCGGAGGATATGCTGGCCCGGCTGGGGGTGGACGCCGGGGCACGGCTGACCTCCCTCTCCAAGGGGACGCTGGAGAAGGTGCATCTGGTGCTGGTGATGAGCCGGAACGCCCAGCTCTATGTGCTGGACGAGCCTATCGGCGGGGTGGACCCGGCGGCCCGGGACTTTATCCTGTCCACCATTCTCACCAACTACAACGAGACGGGGAGCATCCTCATCTCCACCCACCTGATCGCAGACGTGGAGACGGTGCTGGACGAGGTGCTGTTTCTCAAGGATGGGGCCGTCGTTCTCCACGACTCGGTGGACCACATCCGGGAGGAGCGGGGCGTCAGCGTGGACGAGCTGTTCCGGGAGGTGTTCAAATGCTGATCAAGCTGTTCAAATACGAGTTCAAATCCACCTGCCGGGCCTTCGGCCTGGTCTATGGGGTGCTGGTGCTGCTGTGCATCCTGACGGGGGCCTCCGACCAGCTCTTTGACGACGCCGGAGGCGACGTGTCCATCGTCCAGGTGCTGCTCATGGTCACGGTGCTGTTCTTCTTCGCCGTCGTCCTCATCACCACCGTACTCAACATACAGCGGTTCTACAACGGCATCTTCCGGGAGGAGGGCTATCTTCTCCACACCCTGCCCGTCCGCCCCTGGCAGATTCTGGCGGGCAAGTGCGTCCCTGCCCTGGTCTGGACGGTGATCTCCGGGTGCGTGATGGTGTTCTCCTGGCTCCTGCTGCTCCTGGTCAGCGCCGGTATCTCCGGCATCGACTGGAGCGAGGTATTCGACTTTCTGGCGGAGCTGTTCTCCGACGGGGAGACGATGGCGAAATTGGTTCAGGCAGGGGTGACGCTGCTGGCTATGCTGCTGGCGGCTATCCTCCAGGTCTACGCCGCCATTTCCCTGGGCCAGCTCCTGCCCGCCCACCGGACGGTGGGGACGGTGGCGGCCTGGTTCGGCCTCAGCGTGGTAGAGAGCTGGACGGCGACCCTGACTGTCCGCACCACCACCGCTGTGGAGAACGGAATTGTGTATATGAGGGCGGGAGCCGTCGGGTATACCGTCTTTTTCCTGGTTTGGAGCGGGGTGTTCTGGGCCGTGACCCAGTGGGTACTGACAAAGCGGCTCAATCTGGAGTGAGCAGGCGGGACATCGGCAGAAAAATCTCCCTTTCTGTAGGTTCGTCGTAACACCTACAGGCATCGGCGGAAAAATCTCCCTTTCCCATTTGACACCGCCGCCTCACCGTGATACCATAAGGGGCAGTGGGCGGGATATCCCATCCGCCCTATGGAGAGAGAAGTCTCATGAGAAACGGAGCTGTCTGCTATGTCCAATCTGAACTGTATTCCCCAGGGTTACACCCCGATTTTAAACCTTTACGACACCCAGAAGGCCATCGGCCTCATCAAGCGGCTGTTTGAGGACCACCTCTGCGGGGCCCTGAATCTGCGGCGGGTCTCCGCCCCTCTGTTCGTGGAGGCCGCCTCCGGCCTGAACGACGACCTGAACGGGGTGGAGCGCCCCGTCTCCTTCGACATTCCCTACACCGGGCGGGACGCCCAGGTGGTCCACTCCCTGGCCAAGTGGAAGCGGATGGCCCTGTACCGCTTCGGCTTCCAGGTGGGCACCGGTCTGGTCACCGACATGAACGCCATCCGCCGGGACGAGGAGCTGGACAATCTCCACTCGGTCTATGTGGACCAGTGGGACTGGGAAAAGGTAATCGCCCCCCGGGACCGGACGGAGGAATACCTCCACTCGGTAGTGCGTTCCATCGTCCGGGCCATCTGCGATACTCAGAACATCCTGCGCAACATCTACGGCCAGATGTGCGCCGTGACCCCTCTCTGTGACAAGGTGACCTTCATCTCCAGCCAGGAGCTGGAGGACCTCTACCCTGACCTGACCCCCAAGGAGCGGGAGAACAAATTCGTCCAGCAGTACAAGACCGTATTTGTCAGTCAGATCGGCGGGCCCCTCCGCTCCGGCAAGCCCCACGACGGCCGTGCCCCGGACTACGACGACTGGAGCCTGAACGGGGACATCCTGTTCTGGAACGAGGTGCTGGGCTGCTCCTTCGAGGTATCCTCCATGGGCATCCGGGTGGACCCGGCGGCTCTGGACCGTCAGCTCACCGCCGCAGGCTGCGACAACCGCCGGGAGCTGATGTTCCACAAAATGCTCTTAAAGGGCGAGCTGCCCCAGACCATCGGCGGCGGCATCGGCCAGTCCCGGCTGTGTATGCTCCTGCTGGGCAAGGCCCACATTGGTGAGGTGCAGTCCTCCGTCTGGGACCCGGAGACCATCCAGGCCTGCCGGGATGCGGCAGTCCCCCTGCTGTAAGGCGATCTCTCCAATTTTCCCATCAATCCTCTTGCGCTTTCTCCCGGTTTATGCTACCATATCCCCGACATCAGACTGACGCCAAAGCTGTGCTGCGGGGAAAGACGGGATGCTGCAAGGCCGCACTACGTCCATGCCCTCGGGCATGGACGTTTTTGGCGTTCAGAGAGACAGACAGGAGGACATTTACCATGAAAAAGAGACTGCTTGCCTTGCTCATGGCCCTGGCCATGATGC
>JAJQHP010000172.1 GCA_021199695.1 Clostridiales bacterium | reverse complement strand
GATCGGGCACATCCTCAACGGGGCCAGCCTGGAGGAGTACGCCGCCGAAAACGCCCGGCGCATCGCGGCGCTGGAGCGGGAGCGGCTGCTCCGGGAGATGGAGCTGGAGCACCTCCGGCTGGTCTACGCCTGCCAGCAGCGGGCGCTGGAGGGGGCGCTGGAGGGCAGCTGGTCGCTGGAGCGTCGGCCTGAGCTGGTGTTTTTCCCCTTCTCCGAAACAGAGTCCTTTCTGCTCCTCTCCCCGGAGGACGCCGAGGCCCTGCCCGACTGGGTGGGGGCCACCCCTGCGGTGGAGTTTTGCAGGCTCATCCGGCAGGGGAAGGTGCTCTTTGGTTTCACCGCCACGCCGGAGCAGGTGCAGCTGCTGGAGCTGCGGGGCAGCGAGGTGGAGCGGCTCCCCGCCTGCCAGGTTTTCTGCTCCTATCTAAAGGTCCCCCGCTCCGTCATCGGCGGCCCGGCGAACACCGATGAAAACGCCATCGCGTCCATGCTTCCCCCGGTGCTGGCCGCGCTGGAGGAACAAAATTTGTCGGCGGCGGGGCCGCTTCTGGCCCGTCACCTGTTCGAGGCCCCGGCGGACGGGGAATTCTGGTACTACTGTCAGGTGAGCGTTCCCGTCTCCGGGGACGGAGAGTCAAAAATCTAATCATTGTCATTATAAAGTTGGGACCATGTCACAGGTCAATACTTTTTGTAAAACAACCTCTCTTTTTGCAATTTTAACCTTCTTTTTGTCCGATCGGGAAAGGGCTGCGGCGTATGGCGGCCACCGGGCAGATACGCCCGGCGCTCTTCCCTTTTCTGTCTTTACAAAGGAGCGGCCACATGAGCGACGGCAAAGCAACCATTCCAAAACGAGGTGACCTTCTGCTGATCGGCGGGCTGATCGCGGTGGGCCTGGCCCTGACCGCCTTTGTCCTGCTGTCCCGGATGAGCGGGCAGAGCGAAAACCTGACCGTCGTTATCCGCCAGGACGGGGAGGTGGTGGCCACCCTCCCTCTGGATGAGGACGCAGTCTACACCGTTCAGGGGGAGGAGGACGCCGTCAACCGGGTGGTCATTGAGAATGGGGCCGTGTACATAGAGGAGGCCAGCTGCCCGGACCGGCTGTGCGTCAAACAGGGAAAAATCCGCTATGCCGGGGACAGCCTCATCTGTCTGCCCAACCGGGTGGTGGTGGAGATCACCGGCCAGGACGAGCTGGGCCTGGACGCCGTGGCGAAATGACGGAGGTGGAAGGATGAGAGCCGGAAGGGTGGCCCAATACGGCCTGCTGATCGCCCTGGCCATGGTGCTGAGCTATGTGGAATCGCTGGTCCCCACCTTTTTCGCCGTCCCCGGCATCAAGCTGGGGCTGACCAATCTGGTGGTCATGGTGGCCCTGTATCGCATGAGCGGCCGGGACGCCGTCATCATCAATCTGGTGCGCATCCTGCTGGTGTCCATGACCTTCGGCAACGCGTTCAGCCTGATGTACGCCGCAGGAGGCGGGCTGCTCTCCGGCGGGGTGATGATCTTACTGAAACGGACCGGACGGTTCCGGATGCTCACCGTCAGCATCGCCGGGGGCGTCGCCCATAACGTGGGACAGATTTTGGTGGCCATGGCGCTGCTGGAGACGTGGCAGATGTCCTATTACCTGCTGATTTTGTGGTGGAGCGGTCTGGCGGCGGGCCTGGTGATCGGAATCCTCACCGCCCAGGTGGTGCGCCGCCTGCCTGCGTCCCTGTTCGGACCGGGGACGGCGGCAGAGCGGGAGAGAGACGGAAAAGGAGACGGGAAATGAAGGGGCTGAAACGACTGCTCTGCTGTCTGCTGGCGGCTCTGCTGCTCACCGGCTGCGCCGCCGGGACGGCGGAGGCGGAAGCGGAGCCTGACCCGGAGGCGGAGACCTCCAGCACTCAGTATCTGGAGGCCATGGACACCTTTATGACCCTCACCGCCTACGGCAGTTGCCGGGATGAGGCCCTGGAGGCCGCCGTGGCGGAAATTCAGCGGCTGGAGGCCCTGTTCACCGTGGGCAGCGAGGACAGCGAGATCTCCCAGCTGAACCGGTCCGGCACCGCCGTTCTCTCGGCGGACACCGCCGCCCTGCTGGAGCGGTCGCTGGAGCTTTACGAGAGCACCGGTGGGGCCTTCGACATCACGGTGTATCCCCTGATGGAGCTGTGGGGCTTCACCACCCAGGACTACCGGGTGCCCACGGAGGCGGAGATTCAGACCGCCCTGGCCCTGGTGGGGTCGGACCGCATCTCCTTCGACAGCGTCACCTCCACCGTCACCCTGGGAGAGGGGCAGTCCGTCGATCTGGGGGGCATCGCCAAGGGCTACACCTCCCAGACGGTCACCGACCTGTTTGAGGAGATGGGGGTCGCCTCCGCCATGGTCTCCCTGGGGGGGAACGTCCAGTGCCTGGGGTGCAAGCCGGACGGCTCCCCCTGGCGGGTGGGCATCCAGAACCCCGCAGGCACTGAGGGGACCATCGTGGCGATCATCGAGGTGGAGGACCAGGCGGTCATCACCTCCGGCTCCTATGAGCGGTACTTCACCGACGAGGCCACTGGCGAGACCTACCACCACATCATCGACCCTGCCACCGGCTGTCCGGCGGAGAGCGGCCTGATCTCCGTCACCGTCGTCACCCCCGACGGCGCCCTGGGGGACGCCCTCTCCACCGCCCTGTTCATCATGGGCCTGGAGGACGGGACCGCCTACTGGCAGGCCCACAGCGACGAATTTCAGGCCATCTTCATCGACACGGAGGGCAGCCTCTATGTCACCCAGGGGCTGGAGGACGTGCTGACCTCGGATGCGGGGTACACCCTGCTGACGGAGTGAAATCACAAATCACCATAAATCACAAGAAAAATTCAGCCTCGCCGTTCCCTGTCGGACGGCGGGGCTGATTCCTGTTTCCCCGGGAAATTTTGGTTTGTTGCATCGACCGTTTCGAACATTTGTACTATACTATTGGTATCAGGTCCAGAGAGGAGTGGGAAAAATGTCCAGAAATTATGTTGCGCTGCCCTATGAATACCTGGCTGAGATGGAGGAGCTGGACGATGAGGAGTTCGGCAGGCTGTGCCGCGGACTGCTCCGGTACAGCATGGAGGGGGTCCCTATTCCGCCGGAGGGGAATCTCCGGTTCTTCTGCCGCCGGGTCATGGGCCGGGAGGACCGGTTCCAGGAGAGCTTCGAGGAGCAGCGGCGCAAACGCTCCGAGGCCGGAAAAAAGGCGGCCAGCGTCCGCTGGGGAAAGAGTGGGGCGTCGGAGGACGTCCCTCTGTCCCCGGACAGCGACCGTATGCCAACGGATAGCAAAGGCATGCCAACGGATGCGCAGAATGGCAATACCGATACCAAAGCCGATACCGATACCAAAACCGATACCGAAGCCGAGACCGAATCCAAAGCCAACCCTCTCCCTGCTACCGCAGGAGAGAGGGGCGGCCCCTCTGCGTCGGCCCCCCGCCGGGCCGACCGCCCCACCAGAGAGCAGGTGTGGGATTATATCCGGGAAAAGGGGCTGAACGTGGACGGGGCGCGGTTCTGGGACTACTATCAGGCCCAGGACTGGCGCACCCGGAACGGCAGGCCGGTGGACTGGCGGAAGCGGGCGGAGAGCTGGGCCAGGACCCAGCGGGACTCCGGCGGTCAGGTGGTCCCCCTTCGCCCCTCCCTGGCCCGGCAGCAGGCGGAGAACCGGGCCAACATCGAGGAAATGCGCCGGGCGCTGGAGCAGATGCGGGCCAGCGGATAGGGCCGTCCATTGCCGGGGAACAGGCCGGGCCGCCCGTCCTACAGCAGGAGCCCCGCTATGTATTTCACCGTCACGCAATGCCCCTCCGCGGTCCTGTCCGCCCGCTGAAAGCACATGGTTTTCGTGGGTCGTACGGTCGTCATCTTCTTGACCATCTGTCCGCCCACGGAGCCGGCCTGGCGGGAGGTCAGGTCGCCGTTGTAGCCCTGCTTCAGGTTGACCCCCACCTCGGAGGCGGCCTCCATCTTGAACTTGTTCAGGGCGTCCCGGGCCTCGGGGACCAGGGACTGCTTGCCATTGCTGTTGCTGGACATCAGAACACATCTCCTTCTCTGATTTCATCTCAGACCGCCCGTCGCCGGGCTGTCTGGGTATAGGATGTGCCCATTTGCACCGGCAATACCCGACAAAATTTCCCCCGGGTGCGTATCCTGACCGGTTCTGGGAGGATGTGCCAAAAAAACAGCGCCCGCGTCATGCCCAACGGGGGACCGGCCGTCAGATCAGGCCCAGCCAGTGGAGCTCCATATAGGCCAGGGAGCAGAAGCTGCCCACGTCCCCGGCCGCTTTTTCGCCGCTGGTCCCCTCCGGAAAATCGTAAATGACCCCGTCGCTGTCAATATACCGATAGCAGAAATTGCCGTCCATATAGAACCGGTATTCCTCGTCTCCGCTGTATACAAAGACGAATTTCGGCGTCAGATCCTCATAGTAATACTCGGCGGTGTAGCTCTCGTAGCCGCCCATGTCCAGCTCCAGGTCGTCGTAGTAATGGGGGGTAGTGGTCATCAGCCGCAGATCGCCCGTACTGTCAAAGTAATAGACGCAGTCCCCCTGGTCGTCCTTCAGATAGGAATCCAGATTTTCTCTGGTCTCGTAATAGACGTCGCGGATCTCCTGGATGCGGTCCTCCAGGGACATGGACTCCTCCTGGGAGGCAGTCTCCTCCGTCTCCTCCTGCCCGCCGGCCTCCTCCGTTTGGGAGTCGTACCACTTTTGCAGCACATCAGGGATGGTGTATTCTGCCAGCTTCCCGTGGTCGATGTCAAAGGGCGACCATGTCCAGACCCCCGTATACCAGCGGACGAGGCCCACGCCGTTGTCTGTGGTATAATAGCCGGAATCGCTTCCCGAGACGGTGGCGGTCAGGCCTTCCACGTTAAAGGCAAACATGACGTTCTCTTCCTCGATCTGCGATGGCTGGACAGCAAGGCTATACCTCCCATCAGTGCGGTAGATGATAATGCCCATGTGACCGGTGGAACAGAAGACCCGGGCGTAATTGTCAAGCCCCTCTGTGACCGGATTGCCCTCCGGGTCTGTGACGGATACATCGCTTCCGGAAATGCAGACATAGGTGCCGTCATCCAGCGTTCCGTCCAGGACGAGCTCAAGGGAATCGGGCGTGGCGGTCGTCTCGTAGCCATACACGGAGTCCCACGTCAGGTCGATGACGGTGTACGCCACCGTCTCCTCCGGCTCATCGGCCGGTTCCTCCGGCGTCTCTGCGTCCTCCTCCGGCGTCTCCCCGGCGGGCTCCGTATCCTCCTCCGACAGGCTCTCCCCGTCCTCTTCGGCGTCTGTCCCCGTCTCGTCCTCCGTCTCCGATGCGGCGGCGTCCCGGCTGGCGTCGTTCAGCGCCCCCTCGTCTCCGTCGCTCGCCGTCCTGCCGCAGCCGGGCAGGAGGAGCAGAAGGGCCAGGACGAGCAGCGGGAGCAGCATACCCCTGTGATTCCGTGCGGTTTTCCCTTTCATGTGGAACGCTCCTTTTCTCTCTCGAATTTTCGGCGTCCCCGGTCGGTCCGCCGCAGATAAATGTCGTTTCTCTTTTACCTTAGCATATTTTGCCCGAGATTACAACCGTTTTGGCCCAGGGGGACCGGCGAAAAAAAACCGTTTCAGAAAAAGCGCGCCCGTTCCCGTGAAATCCCGTCCGACCTGTGCTATAATCACACCGACACCACCGTGCAGAGGAGGCCACAGCCATGAGATGGACGCTGTTACAGCAGCAACGGGAGCGGGAACGGCTCCAGCGGGACTACGCCCGCAGCCAGAGGGGGAAGTCTCTGGGCATCTATCTCCATGTCCCCTTCTGCCGGAGCAAGTGCGCCTACTGCGACTTTTACTCTCTGCCCCACCGGGAGGGGGACATGGACCGGTATCTGGCCGCCCTCACCCAGCATCTCCGGGAGACCGCGCCCCAGGCGGCGGGGCGGCGGGTGGACACCGTCTACATCGGCGGCGGCACCCCTACCCTTCTGGGGGAGCGGCGGCTGACCGACCTGCTAAAGACGGTGAAGCGGTACTACTCCCTGGAGCGGGACTGCGAGATCACCCTGGAGGCCAACCCGGAGAGCGTCACCCTGCCCCTCCTCCGGGCCGTCCGCCGGGCGGGGGTGAACCGGCTGTCCCTGGGCTTACAGTCCGCCAACGACAACGAGCTGGGGGCGGTGGGCCGCCCCCACACCTTCGCCCAGGGGGAGGAGGCGGTCCGGCTGGCCCGGAGGGCGGGCATCCGGAACCTGAGCCTGGACCTGATCTACGGTCTGCCGGAGCAGACCATGGCCTCCTGGCAGCACAGCGTAGAGGAGGCCCTTCGCCTGAACCCGGAGCATCTGAGCTGCTACGGCCTCCAGGTGGAGGAGGGGACATATCTCTGCGACCATTTGGACGACTACCACATTGCCGACGACGACCTCCAGGCGGATATGTACCTGTGGATGGTGGACCGCCTGGCGGCGGCGGGGTACGAGCAGTACGAGATCTCCAACTTCGCCCGGTCCGGCCGGGCCTCCCGGCACAATCTCCGGTACTGGCGGCTGGAGGAATATGTGGGCTTCGGCCCCGGGGCCCACAGCGACTTCGGCGGGCGGCGGTACAGCTTTGTCCGGGACCTGGACCGCTATCTCTCCGGCATGGAGGACGGCGGCCCCATCGTAGACGAGGACCAGGTCATCCCCCAGGAGGAGCGGCGGAGCGAGTATATCATGCTGGGCCTGCGGACGGCGGAGGGCATCGACGGGGACTTCTACAGCCGCCGGTATCACATGAACTTCAAACCACTGGAGCAGCTGCTGGAGGGCTACGCCGCCCGGGGGCTGGCCCGGCGGCTGGAGGGGGACCGTTGGCGGCTGACCCCGGAGGGGTTCCTGCTGTCCAACGGCATTATCATCGACCTGCTGGAGGCCCAGGAGCACAACACGGTGGACAGCCTGCTGGGGCGGTAAGGCCGGAAGCCGTCCGTTTTTCAATTTCTTTCCATCCCCGACACCCTTCGACGGATTTCGCCCGCCGAAGGGTGTACAGCGTGTCAAAAATAATTTTTGACTCGCTGAGTACGATTTTTGAACTTTAAAAAGTTCTAAAAATCGTTTTTATTGCACGCGAAGGGGGCTTTTTGCCCCCTCCGACCCACCCCCGCTACTCTATTGCAGAAATCTCAGGCACTTTTTGACAGTCCCGACACCCTTCGACGGATTTTTACCGCCGAAGGGTGTATTCTTTTGGCGAAGAAGGGAGAACCGGTCAGGAATCGGGGAAAAACAGCCGGACCGCCCAGGCGGCGGCGAGAAAGCCCGCCAGATCGGCGCAGAGGGCGGTGGGGACGGCGTACCGGGTCCTGCGGACGCCCACCGCCCCGAAGTAGACGCTGACGGTGTAGAAGGTGGTCTCGGTGGAGCCCAGCATCACCGCCGCCGTCCGGCCGATGAGGGAGTCCGGACCGTAGGTCTCCATCAGCTCCGCCCCCAGCCCCAGGGCCCCGCTGCCGCTCATGGGCCGGACCAGCAGCAGCCCCACCGTCTCCGGCGGGATACCCACGGCGGAGAGCAGCGGCCCCAGGGCCTGGGCCGCCCAGTCCAGGAAGCCGGAGGCCCGGAGCATGGAGATGGCGGTCATGAGGCCGATGAGGGGCGGCAGGATGCGCAGAAGGATGTGCAGCCCCTCCCCTGCCCCGTCCGCCAGGGTCTGGTACACGTCCACCCGCTTCCATACCCCGGCCACGGCGGTCACAAGCAGGACGGCGGGCAGCAGCAGGGCGGTGAGGGTGTTCATCTTCCCCTCCACAGCCGGGCAAACAGCCGGACGGCCAGGACCCCCACCGTCACCGAACAGGCCGAGGCCAGCCAGACGGCGGGGAGGATGTCGAAGGGGGTCTCGCAGCCCGCCCCGCTGCGCACGGCGGCCACCGTGGTGGGGATGAGCTGGATGGAGGCGGTGTTGCACACCACCAGCATACACAGACTGTCCGAGGCCACCCCGGGGGAGCCCTCCGCCATGCCCCGGGCGGCCCGTATCCCGGACGGGGTGGCGGCGTTGCCCAGCCCCAGCAGATTGGCGGAGACGTTGGCGGAGATCGCCCCCATCACCTCCCCGTCCTCCCGGAAGGCGGGATAGAGCCTGCCCAGAACGGGCCGGAGCAGGCGGCTCATCCCCTCCAGTCCCCCGCAGGCTCTCAGCACCGCCATCACGCCGTTCCACAGGCACAGGGGACCTGCCATGGAAATACACAGCTCCACCGCGCTCTGTGCCCCCGTCCCCGCGGCGGCGGACACCGCCTCCAGCGTCCCGTTGCACCAGCCAAAGATAAGGCTCAGGGCGACCATCCCCGTCCACAGCCAGGTCATTGCCATAACCCACCCCTCCTCTGGTCCTATTCTATGACAGCGCGGCCCGCAGCAGACCGGTAGGAGGCCAGCCCGGGGCGCGGAACGGGCGCATATGGCCATGTGCTTTCAGGGCGGATATTTGTGCGTGAAATAAGGTCATTCTCTTCCAGATTCTTACAGATTCTTAACAAATTCTTTCAATTCCCCCGGATTTATTGACTATCTCCCGTTTTGGGATAAAATGAGAGGTAGGAAAATCAGCGGCGGGGGTGCGGCGACGACAACAGCTTCTGCCGGAGAGGATATGGTCGCAAATGACGAAACAGGAGCTGGAACGTCGCCGCAGAGAGCAGCGACGACGGCGCAGACAGCGGCAGCAGCGGAGGCGGATGCTCCGGCTGGCGGGGTCCGCTCTGCTGCTGTGTATGGTGCTGACGGCGGGATGGGCCGTATTTCTCCACGCCACGGGCATCGGACCCGACGACACGGTGATCGCGGAGCAGGAGAGCGCGGAGCAGGAGAGCGCCGACGATGAGAGCGCAGTCCCGGCCCCCGGGGACGCCGACACGGCGGAAGAGGCCGCCGTCCCCGCCGAGGCGGAGGATGAGACAGTGGAGCCGGAATATCCGACCCCGGACCCGGACAGCGTGATTTACCTCACCTTCGACGACGGCCCCAGCAGCACCATCACGGGGGAGATCCTGGACGTGCTGGAGGAAAACTGCATCCAGGCCACCTTCTTTATCGTGGACTATTCCGAGGACAAGCTCCCCCTCCTGGAGCGGATGATCGAGGACGGGGACACCATCGGTATCCACGCCCTGGACCACGACTACGAGGCGTGCTATTCCTCCGAGGACGCCTACCTGGACGGGGTGGAGGAGCTGAAGGAGAAGCTGTACCGGGACACCGGGTATGAGGCGTTCTGCCTCCGCTTCCCCGGGGGCAGCTCCAACACCATCAGCGCCAACTACAACCAGGGCATTATGACCCGGCTGACCCAGCGGGTGTCCGACCTGGGCATGGTCTATTTCGACTGGAACGTAGACTCGGAGGACGCCAGCGGGAACAGCATCCCGGACAGCACTCTGGTCACCAACGTCACCGGCGGACTGCAAAAGGGCCGGGCCAACGTGGTGCTCATGCACGACGCCAACAGCAAAAAGACGACGGTACAGGCGCTCCAATCCATCATCAACTACGGCCGGGAGAACGGCTACACCTTTAAGGCCATCGACCGCTCCACCACGCCGGTGCATCATCGGGTGGGCAACTGACGCCGTTGGGAGAGAAGAAAGGAAGAGAGAGATGAAATCCACTGGGATCGTTCGAAAGGTAGATGAGCTGGGCCGGATCGTCCTGCCCGTGGAGCTGCGGCGCACCATGGAGATCTCGGAAAAGGACGCACTGGAGATCTATGTGGACGGCTCCTCCATTGTCCTGCGGAAGTATCAGCCCACCTGCGTCTTCTGCGGCAACGGGAAGAACGTGGTGCCCTACAAGGGGAAAAATATCTGCCGGAACTGCCTGAAACAGCTTCAGGGGCTGTAATGCAGAAGTGTTCCCCTCCTGAATGAAACGCAGCGGCAGCCTTACCCGGGGGTTCCTGTTCCCCGGTAAGGCTGCCGTGATCGTTTTCTGTGTCGTTTTCTGTCGATGCGCCAGGGGGGCCGGCGTCCGCCTCTCCCTCAGCCCTCCCCCTGCTCCAGCAGCTGGGACAGGAGCCGGTTGTACAGCCGCTCCGGCTGGGCGGAGTAGCTGCGGCAGAGCAGCTCCGCCTGGGTGCGGTCCGGGGCCATCATCTCCAGCGTCATGACGTTCCCCTGCTCGTCGTCCAGCACCATCCGGGCGGTGTAGCCGGAGCCGTCCGGCCGGGGGGTCACCCGGGTCCGCACCTGGCGGGCCCGCTGGAGCCGCCGGTTCAGGGCGGACACGTTCCGGTCACACTTCACCCGGACGGAGTAGGGCAGCTCCTCCTCGGTGGTGGCCCCGTTGCTCCGGCCCTTGGGGGTGATGGCGATGAGGCCGTCCCCGTCCACGGTGACATGGCCCGTCTCCCTCAGCTTGCCCAGGGCGTCGGCAAACTGGAAATAGTCCACCCCCTCGTCACAGAGGGCCAGATCGGTGAGGTCCCCCATCCCCACCGGGCCGTCCACCCGGGCCAGGATGTAGAGGATCAGCTCCATGATCTCCAGGGGCGACTTGATGAAACCGATTGACATAATATTTCCTCCTGTGCAGGCTGCTTTCTGTTCTGTTATTGTACCATACCGGAGACGCTTTTTCCAGTGCGCTGTCGCTCCTTTTCCGTTTCTTTTCCCGGCGCGCCCCGCCCCGGGCATCTTCCCCTGACAAACCGATTGCCAGACCCGAACAAATGTGTTATAATGGGTTTTGTATTGAGGATTCGAGAGAGGGGTGAGCGGTATGCGGATCTTGGGGATCGACCCGGGGGTGGCCACCATCGGCTTCGGGGCCATCGAGGCCCAGCGGCAGAAGTCCACTCTGCTCCGCTACGGCGTCATCACCACCCCGGCGGGGCTGCCCCTCTCCAAACGTCTGACCCAGATCTACGCCGACATGGTGGAGCTGATCCACATCCTCCAGCCGGAGGAGATGGCGGTGGAGGAGCTGTTTTTCAACACCAACCTGACCACCGGCATCGCCGTGGCCCACGGCCGGGGGGTCATCCTCCTGGCGGCGGAGCAGCTGGGGGTCCCCATCTACGAGTACACCCCCATGCAGGTGAAGCAGGCGGTGGCGGGCTACGGCAAGGCGGACAAAAAGCAGGTCATGCTCATGACCCAGCGGCTGCTGGGGATGGACCGCATCCCCCGGCCGGACGACGCCGCCGACGCCCTGGCCCTGGCCATCTGCCACGGACGGTCCGCCACCAGCCTGCTCAACCGGGAGCGGGTGTTTGACCCGAAGAGGTATGATACCCGGTGAGGGTGGGGGTTGGTGCGAAGTCGCCGTAGGTTTTCAGCGAATCGGCAGTGCCTGCTGCTCTCCCTCAGTCGCCTTACGGCGACAGCTCCGCCGTCAAGCGGCACTTCCGCTTCGCT
>JAJQHP010000061.1 GCA_021199695.1 Clostridiales bacterium | reverse complement strand
CCGGGGCAGTATGGACCGCTCCCGGAAGGACGGGGGCCTGCCCCCGGATTCCGTGGTGCAGTCGGTGGACGAGATATTAAAGGACAGCGACACCCTCATCACTCGCTACCACGACTCCGCCTTTGGCTCCATGTGCCGGGTGGCCCTGGCCCCCTGTTCTCCCTTCTCCGTCTCCGAGACCCTGCTCCGGGAGAGCGCAGTCCTGGCCCGCTCCCGGGGCGTGCGGCTCCACACTCACCTGTGTGAGACGCTGGACGAGGAGCGGTTCCTGCTGGAGACCACCGGCCTTCGCCCTCTGGCCTATATGGAAAAGCTGGGCTGGCTAGGCCAGGACGTTTGGTTTGCCCACGGCATCCACTTTAACGACGATGAGCTGCGGCTCCTGGCCCGGACGGGGACCGGGGTGTGCCACTGCCCTATCTCCAACATGAAGCTGTCCTCCGGTGTGGCCCAGGTGCCGGAGATGCTGTCCCTGGGCGTCCCCGTGGGCCTGGGGGTAGACGGCAGCGCCAGCAACGACGGCTCCAATCTGCTGGAGGAGCTCCGGGTGTGCTACCTGCTTCATCGGCTCACCTCCAGCGACAGAGCGCCCTCTGGGTATGATGTGCTGAAAATGGCCACCATGGGCAGCGCCCGCCTCCTGGGCCGGGAGAACGAGATCGGCAGTCTGGAGCCGGGGAAATGCGCCGACTTCTTCCTGGTGGACAGCCGCCGTCTGGAGCTGGTGGGGGCCGACCGGGACCCGGGAGCCATGCTGGCCACCGTGGGGCTCAAGGGGCCGGTGGACTACACTGTGGTCAACGGACAGGTCACGGTAGAGCATGGTTGCCTCGTTGGCGTGGACGAGGAGCGGCTGGCTTACAACGCCCGGCGGAAGGTGGAGGCGTATTTGGGGAGCCTATAGGATACGAATTCGCCGTAAGATTCATGCTTGTCGTGAATGCCTGCTGCTCTCCCTCAGTCAGCTTCGCTGACAGCTCTACCGCTTTGCGGCACTGACGCCTCACAGAGGGAGGCAAGGGTTTGCTGCGAGCCTCTTGGCTCCCTCTCTGAGGGAGCTGTCGCCGTCAGGCGACTGAGGGAGAGCAGCACACGCTCACGACAAAATAGGCACTATCGGCGAATTCGTTGGGAGTTGGTATGAATTCGCCGGGAGCTATTAGCG
This sequence comes from Clostridiales bacterium, assembly GCA_021199695.1. Lineage (GTDB taxonomy): Bacteria > Bacillota > Clostridia > Oscillospirales > Oscillospiraceae > Onthomonas. The sequence goes on along the minus strand of JAJQHP010000061.1, from coordinate 1,640 downwards.
TTTTGGTAGTACCTGCCGCTCTCCCTCCGTCACGGCTTCGCCGTGCCACCTCTACCGCTTTGCGGCACTGACGCCTCACAGAGGGAGCAAGGGGGCTGCGCAGGCCGCAAACAAGCAAGGGCAGCAAAAGGCCACCCAGCCCTCTGCTGCCCTTGCTGTATTCCGCTGCCTCGACTCACCCGGCGTCTGCCAGCGTCCCGTTCTCGTCCAGCCAGAACTCCGCCGTCATGTCGTCCTTGACAATGCGGTAGTGGCCCGCCTCCAGCTCACCGTAGGCCGTCAGGTCACAGGTCTCCTCCGCCTGTTCCATATCCGGGAGAATATAGGCAATGTCGATAAACGCCAACGCATCCTTGGGGGGCAGGACATACCACTCCCCGTCCCGCTCCATTTCCAGAGCAAAGTGTTCTCCGTATTCCATCTCATAGCCGCTCTGGTTGTCGATGAGGACGGTGACTACTCCATCTGTCAGGTCCACCACCGTCATGGTCATCTCCAGAGGCATGGTGGAGATGCCGCTCTCATCTGCCACGGTCGAGGCCGCCAGGAATAAGCTGTTCACTGGGGCCAGATACCCGGCGTTGGGAAAGTTCAGGACAGAGAGCGTGCCGTCCTCATCCTCTCCCTCCAGCTCGTCCCAGCAAGCGACGAAGTCCGCCTCACCCGCCCAGACGTTGCCGTCCCGATCTAGCCACAGGCCGTCGTAATAGGCCAGGGTCAGGTCGTATCCCTCTCCGTCGCAGGTCCACAGGCCATAGCAGGGGACCTCCCACTCCGAGAGGTCGGCGTTCTCTACCGGGGCGACGGAGACGTTGAGCACTTCCAGCAGCTCGTCCTCTGTGGCCGTGGTGTAGCACGTCCGGGAGGTCACTGTCTCCCCGTCATAGTAGTAGAGGATCAACGCGCTGCTCGCCGTGTCGGCCTCGTCCAGCAGACAGGCGGAGATGTCCTCTGTGTCCGTGTTCTCTGCGGTGTCGATTTCCGTCTCTGTCTCGGTCCCGCCGTTGTCGTCCGCCGCCCACAGAATGTCTGATGCGGGGTCGTTCCCGCAGGCGGTCAGGCTCAGAGCCAGGACCAGGGCCAACAGGAGGGTCATTGTCTTTTTCATATGCGTGCTCCTTTCCGGTCAGGTGTTTCGTGTGTCTCGCCTCTACTGTTTATACGCATGACCGGGGCGGTTTGCTGCGCCGCTCCCCTATTTTCCCCGAGGGAATTTCCCCATTTCAGGGATTGACGAAATCCGAAAATTATGCTAAAGTATCATAGTTGTAAATGCTAACGTGGCTCAATGGCAGAGCATCTCACTCGTAATGAGAAGGTTGTGGGTTCGATTCCCACCGTTAGCTTTCAACTTTACCGCTCGAATTGATGGTGATTCGGGCGGTTTCTTTTTGTTTTGGCAATTTTTCAGAGTCATTTGTGTGAAACGGCAAAAATTCAAAAATGGCCTCAAAAATCAAAAGGTGCAACAAAAGGGGTAACATTGGGAAAGAACAGAGGGCGGGAGGATTGACCCGCCCTCTTTATTTTTCCGCTGTTTTGAGTGCCTGTTGGAAAATGCCGCTGGCCCGTTTCCTGCTTTCGCTGTTGGCGTGGGAGTAGGTGCGCAAGGTGATAGCGGTATCGGCGTGGCCCAGAAT
>JAJQHP010000204.1 GCA_021199695.1 Clostridiales bacterium | reverse complement strand
TCAGTTGGTAGAGCAGCTGATTTGTAATCAGCAGGTCGGGGGTTCAAGTCCGTCTACCAGCTTTCAGCGACAACCAAATATGGAGGAGTACCCAAGTGGCTAAAGGGGGCAGACTGTAAATCTGTTGGTTGACGCCTACAATGGTTCGAATCCATTCTCCTCCATCGTGACCGGGAACCGAGTATTCGGTTCCCGGTTCCTTTTTGTCCTCCCAGGTTGAAATTCACACGAATCAAACATTTGTTCCATCTGATGCAGATATACTATCACCAAACGGAGAGAATGTCAAGGGGAAATTTCACGGATTTTCCCCGTATGGGGATATGAGAGGCAGAAAAAAGGGGCCGGCGCACTGCGTCGGCCCGCTCTGTGTGATACGGATGCCATTATCTTCTCCGGCTGCCCTTGTAGTTCCGGGGCCGCCGGGTGCCGGTATAGTTGCCGTATTTCCGCTTCGGGCGCAGCAGGGTGAGCCGGAGGACGATCACCAGCACCACGATGACTCCCAGTCCGATGGCGGCCTTGAGCCAGTTGTCGGAGATGAAGTCCTCGATGGCCTTTTTGGTGGCCAGGAAGGAGGGTTGCTCTACCGAGGTGGCGGCCACCAGGTCTACCGAGCCGTAGGCCTCTCCCTCCAGATAGACCGTCAGGGTGCCCAGCACGTCCCCGGCCTCCACCGGGGCCTCTACGGAGTCCACCGTCTCATACTCGACGGTGAAGCTGTCGGCGGTGATATCGTTGGGCAGCAGGGCGTCCAGGGTGCCGGAGGGGACCACCAGAACGCTGTCCACGTCCACCCCCAGGGTCACGGGGACCTCCGCTACCGGGGTGTCCAGGTCCAGGATGGAGTGATAGGAGAAATTGCTGAACCCCCATTTCAGCAGCCGGGCGGACTCGGAGAACTGCATCCGGTGGGTGCCGTCGTTGTCCACCACCGTCTCCGCACCCATGACCACCGAGATGAGAATGGTCCCATCCTCCTCCGCGGCGGCCAGCAGGCAGTAGCCCGCGTCGCTGGTGGAGCCGGTCTTGATGCCGATGCAGCTGTCGTAGACATAGCCGGAATACTTTTTGCTGGTGAGCAGGCCGTTGGTGTTGGAGAAGGTCCGCTCCTCGCTCATGTTGGTGGCGGGGACGGTGTAGCTGTCGGTGGAGACGATGGTGCAAAAGGTCTCGTTGCTCATGGCCTCCCGGGCGATGAGGTAGAGATCATAGCAGGCGGTGTAGTGGTCCTCGTCCTGGATGCCGTGGGGGTTGGCGAAGTGGGTGCCGGTGCAGCCCAGCTCCGTAGCCCGCCGGTTCATCAGGTCCACAAAGGAGGACACGGTGCCGGAGACCGCCTGAGCCAGGATGTTGGCCGCCTCGTTGGCGGAGGGGAGCAGCAGACAGTAGAGCAGGTCCTCCACCGACATGGTCTCTCCGATCTGGATATTCTGGGTGCTGCCGTCAGAGGGGATGTCCAGCCAGGTCTCGCCCCCGGCGGTGATCTCCGTATCCAGGGATAGGTCCCCCCGGTCTACCGCCTCCAGCACCAGCAGGGCGGTCATCACCTTGGTGATGCTGGCGGGGTACACCTTGTCATAGGCGTTCTGCTCGTAATAGATCACGTCCTCGGTCATGTTCACCAGCAGGGCGGCGTCGGCGTCGATCTCCATGTCCGCCACCAGCTGGGAGACCTGGGACAGGTCCTCCGCCCGGGCGGAGAGGGGGGTCGCCATAGAGAAAACCAGCACAAGGGCCAGGAAAAGGGAGAGAATTCGATAGCGTTCCATGATTCATTTGCTCCTGTATCCACGCGGCGGGCGGACCCGCACAATTCGATCGGTTGCCCCTCATTATACCAGACCCGGCCGGTCAAGGCAACGGGAAAACGGAGGGAACCGCTCCCGTTTTGCCCGCCGGGGAGGAAAACGTGGGAAACGGAGTTGCAAAAAAAGGAATCTTTTGCTATACTGTGGGACAAACTGTCAGAGAGAACTCTGAATCAAAAATGAGAAGAGGTAGACCTGTTTGAAAGAGAACCTGAAGAAGCTTCTGTCCTACTATCGTCCCTACATGAAAACCTTCCTCATCGACCTGTTTTTCGCCATGGTGTCGGCGGTGGTGGCCCTCATCATCCCCCTGGTGGTGCGGTACATCACCTCGTCGGTCATCACCCTCCCGGCGGAGGAGGCCGTCCCCGCCATCTGGAAGCTGGGGCTGCTGATGACCCTGCTGGTGGCCGTCCAGTGCGGCAGCAACTACTACATCTCCAATTTTGGCCACGTCATGGGCGCGCACATGGAGTACGATATGCGCCAGGAGCTGTTCGCCCACTACCAGGAGCTGTCCTTCTCCTTCTACGACGACCAGAAGGTGGGCCAGCTCATGAGCCGTATCACCAACGACCTGTTCGACATCACCGAGCTGCTCCACCACGGGCCGGAGAACATCATTATCTCGGTGATCAAGCTGGTGGGCGCGCTGGTGATTCTGTTGTCTATCAGCCCGAAGCTGGCCCTGGCCGCCTTCGCCCTGGTGCCGTTCATGCTGTGCTACGCCCTGTACTTCAACAAAAAGATGAAGCGGGCCTTCCGCCGGAACCGGGAGCGCATCGCCCAGATCAACGCCCAGATCGAGGACAACCTCTCCGGCATCCGGGTGGTCAAGTCCTTCACCAACGAGGCGGTGGAGGAGGAGAAGTTCAAGGAGGGCAACGACGGCTTCCTGGACGCCAAGCGGGACAGCTACCGCTATATGGGCGGCTACAACTCCGGCCTGACCGCCTTTATCACCATGATCCAGGTGGTGGTCATCGTCACGGGAGGCATCGGCATTGCCCAGGGGCAGATCGCCGTCACCGACCTGGTGACCTTCCTGCTGTACATCAGCGTATTCACCGATCCCATCAAGACCCTCATTGATTTTACCGAGCAGTTCCAGAATGGCTACACCGGCTTTGAGCGGTTCCTGGAGATTTTGCGCATTGCCCCGGACATCCAGGACGCCCCGGACGCCGTGACCATCGACCACGCGGAGGGCAACATCAGCCTCCGGGACGTCTCCTTCCACTACGAGGGGGAGGAGCGGCCGGTGCTGGACCACGTGGATCTGGACATCTCCGCCGGGAGCTATGTGGCCCTGGTGGGCTCCTCCGGGGTGGGAAAGAGTACCCTGTGCAACCTGATCCCCCGGTTCTACGACGTCACCGGCGGCGCTATCCTCCTGGACGGGCAGGACATCCGCTCCCTCACCCTGGAGAGCCTCCGGCGGCAGATCGGCATGGTGCAGCAGGAGGTCTATCTCTTTGCCGGAACAGTGATGGAGAACATCCGGTACGGCCGCCCCGAAGCCAGCCGGGAGGAGGTCATCCAGGCGGCGAAGGAAGCCAACGCCCACGATTTCATTATGGAGCTGCCCAACGGCTACGACACCGATATCGGCCAGCGGGGCATCAAGCTCTCCGGCGGCCAGAAGCAGCGGCTCTCCATCGCCCGGGTATTTTTGAAGGACCCACCCATCCTGATCTTTGACGAGGCCACCTCCGCCCTGGACAATGAGAGCGAGCGGCTGGTGCAGGAGAGTCTGGAGCGGCTGGCGAAGGACCGCACCACCCTGGTCATCGCCCACCGCCTGTCCACCATCCGCAACGCCCAGCGGATCCTGGTGCTCACCGACCATGGCATCCAGGAGCAGGGCAATCACCGGGAGCTGATGGCCCAGGACGGCATCTACGCCCGGCTGTACCGGATGCAGTTCGAGGGGATGTAACGCCCCGACGACTGCGGATTGGAAAGAATAAAAGTGCTGAGACGCCCCCTCGCGGGCGTCTCCTTTTTCTGTCACAGGCCCAGCCGGTAGAGAAGCAGGGCGCACACCGCTGAACATAGCAAAACCACCGCCACATACAGGGCAAATTTCCACCTGGGAGTCATAGCAGCACCACCTTCCGGAATAGTTTACTGCAAAATGCGGTAAAAGTAAATACTGCAAATTGCGGTTCCCTATAATTGGAAGAAAAGAGGGAGTCGCTTCTCCCGGACGGAACAGGTGATGGTATGTATCCAAGAATCAGGGACTTGCGGGAGGACGCAGATCTGACCCAGCGGGAGGTGGCGGGGCTGCTCCACTGCTCTCAGCAGGTGTACAGCAACTATGAACTGGGCCAGCGGGACATTCCGACGGCGGTGCTCATTGCCCTGGCGGACTACTACGGTACTACGGTGGACTACCTCCTGGGCCGTATTGACCAGCGGGGGATACCGGTGGCCTTCCGGGAACGTTAAAAATTTATCAATCTTTCCTATTGTCTGTGCCCGGCAGTCGCTTTTGCATCTGCCGGGCACAGTGTTTTTGAAAGAATATATAGGAAGGTGAGTGGAGGCCTTCGTTCTTTGCAGCTTTAGTATAGCAGACGCCGGGGTCGAAGGCTTGAAAAATCTGCGACAGATTTGCAAACGTTTTGTGAACGTCGTTTCGAAAAGAAAGAGAATCAGATATCTTCGCTCCGTAGGGCCACGCTCTCTGCCAGGGCCGCCCTGTCCAGGACATAGACCCGCCCATAGGCGCACTTCACCCAGCCCCTGCGCTCAAACTCCTTGAGTACCTGGCTCACAGTGGGCCGGGCCAGGCCCAGACACATGGCGATCTCCTCGTGGGTGTAGGGCAGACACTGGCCGGTGATCTCCTTGTCCGGGTTGTCCGTCCCCGTCTCGGTGAGCAGGAAGGAGGCGATGCGCTGATAGCGGTCCATAAAGCGGAAGGAGTGGAGGGAGTAGGACAGGTGGTTCATGGTCTCAGAGCAGTGCTGTAACACCTTGGTCAGAATGTCCGGATTCTGGCAGAGACAGGGGATGAGCTGCCCGATGGTGCAGCAGATCAGCTCGACCTCCGTGACCGCCGTGACGGTGGTGGGCCGCAGGCTCCTGCTGAGAAAGGAGGACTCTCCGAACAGCCGCCCCTTTTCCACGATCTCCAGGGTCAGCTCCTCCCCCTCCGGGGTGCCCAGCATAATGCGCACCCGCCCCTCCCGGATGAAGCACAGGGTACTGGCCGCATCCCCCTCCAGATAGATGGGCTCGTTCCGGGTAAAATGGCGCAGGTAGCCCCACCGGGCGAGAACGTCCATCTCCTCAGCTGAAAACTTGATCTCCATTCGATCACCCTCCCAAATGTCATCTGCATTACATTCAGAATAGCACAGTTGGGGCTATCATGCAACCAGATGATTTGGGGCATCAATGCGCAAATACGTCTGCGGCGATGTCTAAGGAGGTACTGATATGAAAATACTTGCCTATGAGGTCAGAGACGATGAGAGGGCGCATTTTGACCGCTGCGCCCGGCAGCTCGGGGTGGAGCTGGCCCTGACGGAACAGGTGCCGACCCTGGAAAACGCCGAGCTGGCGGCGGGGTGCGACGGGGTGACGATGCTCGGCCAGGGAAAAATTGACGCGGCCCTGCTGGATACCTACCGGCAGCTGGGGGTCCGCTGCCTGACCACCCGCACGGTGGGGTATGACCACATCGACCTGACCCATGCAAAGAACATCGGTCTGCCCGTGTGCAATGCATATTACGACCCCAATGGGGTGGCGGAGTACACCGTCATGCTCATGCTCCTCTGCCTGCGGCATTACAAGGCGGCCCTGTGGCGGATGCAGGTGAACGACTACTCCCTCCAGGGGCTTTACGGCCGGGAGCTGCGCAACCTGACGGTGGGCATTGTGGGCACTGGGCGGATCGGCGCCCAGGTGGCCCAAAACCTCTCCGGCTTCGGCTGCCGGATGCTGGGCTATGACAGCCATCCCGGCCCGGCGGCCCGCTGGCTCACCTATACGGACCTGGACACCCTTTACCGGGAGAGCGACATCATCACCGTCCACCTGAACCTAAGTGAGCAGACCTATCACATGATCGACGGCGACGCCATCGCCCGGATGAAGGACGGGGTCATCCTCATCAACTGCGCCCGGGGACCCCTCATGGATACGGACGCACTCATCGCCGGCATCGAGCAGAAGAAGATCGGCGGCCTGGGGCTGGACTGCTTCGAGTACGAGGAGGGCATTTACCATCAGAACCACCGGGACGAGATCATCTGCAACAGCTCCATGGCCTATCTCCGGCAGTTCCCCAACGTGGTCATGACCCAGCACATGGCGTTTTACACGGACGCTGCCGTGGCCAACATGGTCCGGTGCGGCGTGGAGGGCATTTGCTCCGTACTGGAGACCGGGGCCTATCAGACGCTGCTGTGAAACGACAAATTACAGCTCAAATGCAGTACAGGAGCAGACGACGTGCCATTGCGTCGTCTGCTCCTGTCGATTTTTCAAAAATCTAACACAAACTTTGCAAAGAGGTGATAGCGGCGAGAGGGGCGGTTTTCTATAATCAATCGTGTAAGACAGAAGTAAACGGAGGGAAAAACGTGAAAGAGCGTATTTTCGTGGTGGAGGACGACGAGAGCATCCGCCGTCTGCTGGAGTTCGCCCTGACCAGTCAGGGGTATGAGGTCTCCGGTTTTCCCAACGCCCTGGAGGCGCTGGAGAACATGAAGGAGGAGCCTCCTGCCCTGGTGCTCATGGACATTATGATGGAGGGTCTCTCCGGGCTGGAGGCGGTGCGGCTCATGCGGGCGGCCCCCCGGCTGCGGCAGGTGGCGGTCATTCTCCTCACCGCCCGGGGCATGGAGGAGGACAAGATCAACGGCCTGGACGCCGGGGCGGACGACTACATCACCAAGCCCTTCAGCGTCATGGAGCTGTGCGCCCGGGTGCGGGCCCTTCTCCGCCGGGCGGGAGGCAACCGGGGCAGACGACAGGGCGACCTGGTGTTTGACGGCATCGAGCTGTCCCCCAGCCGCCATGAGGTGTGCGTGGACGGCCAGACGGTGGAGCTGACCCTGAAGGAGTTTGCTCTGCTCCAGTACCTCATGGAGCGCCCGGACCAGAGCGTCAGCCGTCAGGAGCTGCTGGACGGGGTCTGGGGCACCGACGCCCTGGGGGAGAGCCGCACCCTGGACATCCATGTGGGCACCCTCCGGCAAAAGCTGGGGGACGACGCCGGGAACAGCCGGTTCATCAAGACGGTCCGGGGCGTGGGCTACCGCTTCATTGCGGCGGAGGCGTAAGATATCGCGACGCAGATGTATCAGAGCGGCTGGCGGGGAATCTCTCGCCAGCCGCTCTAATTGATTGCCCCGCCCCCTAAATCGTGGTATAATGCCCCCATCAAAGCATCGCCCCCAGGGGCGGGAAAGGACGGGCGTCATGAGCAAGCAGAAGATTTTGGCCCTGCTCCGGGAGAGCGAGGGCTATCTCTCCGGGGAGGAGATGAGCCGTCGGCTGGGCGTCAGCCGGGCGGCAGTGTGGAAGGCCATCGACGGCCTGCGCCGGGAGGGGTATACCATCGACTCCGCCACCAACCGGGGCTATCGCCTGTCCGCCGCCCCCGACCTGCTCACCGAGGGAGAGATACAGCCCTTCCTCCACACGGAGCGCATCGCCCGACACCTGGAGGTGTTTCAGAGCATCGACTCCACCAACAACTACCTGAAACGGGAGGCCCAGAACGGCATCCCGGACGGTTCGGCGGTCATAGCGGACGAGCAGACCGGGGGCCGGGGCCGCCGGGGGCGGAGCTTTTCCTCCCCCTCCGGGAAGGGCATCTATTTCTCCGTCCTGCTCCGGCCGGACGTGGCCCCGGCGGAGGCGGTGGACCTGACCGCCTATGTGGCGGTGGCGGTGTGCGACGGCATCCAGGAGGCCACCGGACTGCGGCCCCAGATCAAGTGGACGAACGACATCATCATGAACGATCACAAGGTCTGCGGCATCCTGACGGAGATGTCCATCGAGGGGGAGAGCGGGGCGCTCCAGTACGTCATCCCCGGCATCGGGGTCAACGTGAACCAGCGGGCGGAGGACTGGCCGGAGGAGCTACAGGCCATCGCGGGCTCTGTCGCCCAGGCAGTGGGACATCCCGTCCCCCGGGGACAGCTGGCGGCCTGTCTGCTCAACGCCCTGGACCGGACCTATCTGGACTGGCTGGCGGGGCGGCGGCAGCCCTATCTGGAGCAATACCGCCGGGACTGCATCACCCTGGGCCGGGAGGTCCGGCTCATCCGGCCGGACGGGGAGACGGTGGCCCAGGCGGTGGGCATCGACGACCGGTTCGGCCTGGTCATCCGTCACCGGGACGGCCGGGAGGAGACAGTCACCTCGGGAGAGGTGTCCGTCCGGGGACTGTACGGGTATGTGTGAGGACGTTTTTTGAACCGTGGCAGGTGAAAAAATCCCGCTGAGCGCAGGAAAAGTGCTTGCATTTCCCATTCGCCTGTGTTAGAATCAATAACATCGCAGAATATGCCGTCTCCACACGATGTGAGGACGTTTGACGAAAGGATGAAAAGAAAATGGAAACCGCTCAGCTCGTTCTCTCTATCATTGTGGTGATCGCAGCCGTCATTATCATCGCCATCGTGCTGCTCCAGTCCGGCAAGAACTCCGGCCTGGCCAGCTCCCTGGGTGGCAGCTTTGACACCTACATGGGCAAGAACAAGGCCAGCTCCGCCGACGCCCGTCTGGCCCGTCTGACCAAGTGGGTCGCCCTCGTGTTCATGCTGGCCGTTCTGGTGCTCAACCTGGTGTGAGAGCAGAGAACCAAATCATCTGAAAAGGTCCCGCAGATGGCGGGGCCTTTTTTGCGCGCAACCGGCACAGTCCGTTTTATGGGACTTTAAACCTGCTATCATAAAGCCAACAAACAGGGGAGACGCTACAGAGCACTCCCGGAAGGAGGGCTTTCTGATGGAAGTGGAGTTTCGCCATGTGAGGGAGCATATCGAGGTCTATTCCCGGGAGGGACGGTTCCTGTTCTCCGCCGATACGGAGCGGGAGGCGCGCCAGGAAATGAGGGACGAGGCCGCTTAAAGAATGCCGTATTGGGGCAGACTGGTCTGAGAAGGGAGTGCTGCCCCATGAAAATTCTGTTTTACGGCGCAAAAGATTATGACCATCTGTATTTCGACCCCCTGGCGGCAAAGGGAGAGGCCGAATGTTCCATCGACTTTCAGCCCGCCAACCTGGACGAGCGCACGGCGGCCCTGGCACAGGGCTATGAGGCGGTGTGCATCTTTGTCAACAACCACTGTGGACGGGAGGTGCTGGAGCTTCTGGCGGAGGCCGGGGTGAAGCTGGTACTGCTCCGGTGCGCCGGGTACAACAATGTGGACGTGAAAGCGGCAGGGGAGCTGGGCATCGCCGTTCTCCGGGTGCCGGGATACAGCCCGGAGGCGGTGGCGGAGTTCGCCATGGCTCTGGCCCTGGCGGGCTGCCGCCACATCCACAAGGCCTATATCAGGGTGCGCAACAACAACTTTGCCCTGGACGGTCTGTTGGGCCGGAATCTCCACGGGGGGACGGCGGGCATCGTGGGCACCGGCAGGATCGGCGCGGCCATGGCCCGCATCTGCCATGGCTTCGGCATGGAGGTCCTGGGCTGCGACAGCTGGCACAATCCCGCCCTGGAGGGCCTTGTGACCTATGTGGGCCTGGAGGAGCTGCTCCGTCGGAGCGACCTGGTGAGCCTCCACTGTCCGCTGACAGAGGACAACTACCATATGCTGAACGGGGAGACCCTGGGGTGGATGAAGGACGCCGCCATCCTGGTGAACACCAGCCGGGGCCAGCTCATCGACACGGACGCCCTCTTAGACCAGCTCCGGCGGCACCGGTTCGGGGCGGTGGGACTGGATGTGTACGAAAACGAGGAGGAGCAGGTCTTCGAGGACCTGTCGGACGACATCCTGGCCAACGACAAAGTGGCCCTGCTGCTGTCCTATCCCAACGTCATCGTCACCAGTCATCAGGCGTTCTTCACCCACACCGCTCTCCGGGCCATCGCGGAGACCACCCTGGAAAATGCCCGGGCCTTTCGGCGGGGCGAGAGGCTGGAAAACCGGGCGGAGTGAGGGCGCGGGGCAAAAGCGACGCCCCTCCGATGGCTTTTTGGAGACGGGGAGAGATAGAAAGCGCCGTTTGCCGGCGGGCTCGGGAGAAGACGCTATCCCTGTTTTCGCCCAATTCTAAATCCTTTTTGAATTTTTCATCCTGAATTTGACGATGGGCCGGTTCTGTGCTATGATGATAGACACCTTCTGTTATGGATTTTGCGGGCAGTTCTGCCCATTGGAAAGGAAGTGCTGCTATGCCTGCCGGAACCTCAACCGCCCCCAAGCGCCGAAGCGGCTCCTGGGTGCTCGTGCTGCTCTCTGTCATTCTGGGTCTGCTGCTCATCGTTGCAGGCATTTACGCCGGTATCGCCAAACGATATGAGGAGATGTTCCTCCCCGGCTCCACCATCAACGGCATCGACGTCTCCGGCATGACCGTCTCCCAGGCGGAGCGGGCGCTGGAGGACAGCCAGGATTCCTATACCCTGACCCTGATCGAGCGGGACAGCGTCACCGAGACGATCACCGGCGATGAGATCGACCTGGCTCTGAATCTGGGCAGCGAGGTGGACGATCTGCTGGCCGGGCAGAACGCCTGGACCTGGCCGATGGCTCTGCTGGGCTACCGGACCAGCACCATGACGGTGGATGAGATGTTCTCCTACGACACGGCCAAGCTCACCGAGGCGATCACAAGCCTCCGCTGCATGGACAGCTCCTCCTCCACCGCCCCAAAGGACGCCTACATCTCCAACTATGATGCGGAGCTGGGGGGCGTGACCGTCGTAGAGGAGGTGGAGGGCAATCTGGTGGACCAGGACATCCTCCTTCCCGCCATTGTGGAGGCGGTGGCCTCGATGCAGACCGAGCTGGATCTGGAGGAGCTGGGCTGCTATGTGGAGCCCGCCGTCACCTCTGACGACCCGGACCTGATCGCGGAGGCCCAGACCCTCAACGAGTATCTGGGCATTGTCATCACCTACCAGATGGGGGACGACACCCTGACCATCGACGGCGCTACCCTCCAAAACTGGCTCACCTTCAACGACGACGGCACCGTCACCCTGGATGAGAGCCAGGTGACCACCTGGGTGTCCAATCTGCGTTACAACTACGCCACCATCTTCTCCAACCGGGAGTTCACCACCTCCTACGGCGAGACGATCACCGTGGAGGGAGGGGATTACGGCTGGTGGATGGACGATGAAACCACCGCCCAGGAGCTCATCGAGGCCATCGAGAACAAGCAGAGCGGCTCTATGGAGCCGGTGTGGTATCAGGAGGCCGCCGTCCTGGGCGAAGGGGCCAACGGCGACTTTGGGAATACCTATGTGGAGATCAACCTGACCGCCCAGCACCTCTATTTCTACAAGGACGGAGAGCTGATCATTGAGTCGGATATCGTCTCCGGCCAAAACGACGCCACCCCCACCGGTACATACAGCATGACCTATAAGGAGCGCTACGGCACCCTGGTGGGCGAGAACTACTCCTCTCCCGTCAGCTACTGGATGCCCT
>JAJQHP010000214.1 GCA_021199695.1 Clostridiales bacterium | reverse complement strand
CTCTTTTTCCCATTCCCCCGCTCCTATAATGAGAGAGAACAGATCAGCCGTCCCCGCCGGGCCGGGGACGGATACAGAGGAGGATGCGATATGCAGCAATGGCACGCCATGACATCAAAGGAGGCCGCCGCCCAGCTCAGGACCGACCCCGTCCGGGGCCTCTCCCCCGGGGAGGCCCGGGCCAGGCTGGAGGAATACGGCCCCAACCGGCTGGAGCAGGCAGGGGGACGATCTCTGCTCCTGCGCCTGTGGGAACAGCTGAAGGACCCCATGATTCTCGTCCTGCTGGCCGCCGCCGCTCTGTCCTGGCTGGCCAGCGGCGGGGAGGATCTGCTGGACGCGGTCATCATCCTGGTCATCGTCCTGGTGAACGGGGCGATCTCCATCGTCCAGGAGAGCAATGCGGAAAAGGCCCTGAAGGCCCTCCGGGAGATGGCCGCGCCCCAGGCCAGCGTCCTCCGGAGCGGCAGGCTGTGCCGGATCGACGCTGCCCTGCTGGTGCCGGGGGACCTGATCCGTCTGGAGGCGGGGGACCTGGTCCCGGCGGACGCCCGGCTGGTGGAGGCGGCGGGCCTCCGGGCGGACGAGTCTGCCATTACCGGGGAGTCGGTGCCGGTGGAGAAGCGGGCGGAGGCCACCCTGGCGGGGGACACCCCTCTGGGGGACCGGGTCAACCTGCTCATCGGCTCCACCGTCGTCACCGGGGGCCGGGGGACCGCCCTGGTGGTGGAGACGGGGATGCGCACTGAGGTGGGGCGCATCGCCGCCCTGCTCCAGAACCAGGAGCAGGGGGAGACCCCCCTCCAGCGGAAGATGGGGGAGATCTCCAAATCTCTGTCCTTCCTCTGCGTGGCCGCCTGCGCCGTCATGTTCGGGGTGGGGTTGCTCCAGGGGAAGGAGCTGCTGTCCATGTTCCTCATTGCCGTCTCCCTGGCGGTGGCCGCCATCCCCGAGGGGCTGCCCGCCATCGTCACCATCGTTCTGGCCCTGGGCGTCCAGCGGATGGCGGGACAGCACGCCATTGTGAAGAAGCTCCCCGCCGTGGAGACCCTGGGCTGCGCCAGCGTCATCTGTTCGGACAAGACGGGGACGCTGACGAAAAACCAGATGACCGTCACCCAGATCTGGACAGCCAGCGGCAAAGGGGAGCAGCTGGCCCTCTCCATTGGGACCCTGTGCAGCGACTCCGTCCCCCGGCCGGACGGGACCTTCTCCGGCGACCCCACGGAAAACGCCATCGTCGCCGCCGCCCGGAGCCGGGGCATCCGAAAGAACGAGCTGGAGGAGGAGTTTCCCCGGCGGGCGGAGCTGCCCTTCGACGCGGACCGGAAGCTCATGTCCACCATCCATCCCAGCCCCGCCGGGGGCTACCGGGTGATGGTCAAGGGGGCCCCCGACCTGCTGCTCCGCCGCTGCACCTCCTACCTGGACCGGGGCGTCCGGCCCCTGGACGAGGGGGCCAGGGTGACAGCGGAGACCGCCAACCGCCTGATGGCCAGCCAGGCCCTCCGGGTGATCGGGGTGGCCTACCGGGAGCTGGAGCGCATCCCCGGCCAGCTCACTCCGGAGACGGTAGAGCGGGAGCTGATTTTCGTGGGTCTGATCGGGATGATGGACCCGCCTCGTCCGGAGGTCCGGGAGGCGGTGGCCCTCTGCCGCCACGGTGGTATCCGCCCGGTGATGATCACGGGAGATCACAAGCTCACCGCCGTAGCCGTGGCAAAGGAGCTGGACATCTATCGGGAGGGCTCCATCGCCCTCACCGGGGCGGAGCTGGACTTCATGCCCCAGGAGCTGCTGGAGGAGCAGGTGAGCCACTGCGCCGTCTACGCCCGGGTCACTCCGGAGCACAAGCTGCGCATCGTCCAGGCCCTCCAGAAGCAGGGGGAGATCGTAGCCATGACCGGGGACGGCGTCAACGACGCCCCGGCGCTGAAGGCGGCGGACATCGGCTGCGCCATGGGCGTCACCGGGACCGACGTGGCCAAGGGGGCCGCGGACATGGTGCTCACCGACGACAACTTCTCCACCATCGTCTCCGCCGTGGAGCAGGGCCGGGGTATCTATGCCAACATCCGAAAGGCCATCCACTATCTGCTCTCCTGCAATATCGGGGAAATTTTCACCATTTTTATCGCCACGGTGTGCAATTTTCATCAGACCCCTCTGGTGCCCGTGCAGCTGCTGTGGCTCAATCTGGTCACCGACTCCCTCCCCGCCCTGGCCCTGGGGGTGGAGCCGGTGGAGGCGGGGGTGATGGACCGGCCGCCCCGTTCCGGAAAGGAGCCACTGTTCACCGGCCCCTTCGCCTTTCAGCTTGTTTGGCAGGGGCTGATGGTGGGACTGGTGACCCTGGCGGCCTATTTCCTGGGGGAGTACGTCCTCTCTGACCCCGGAGAGGCCTATCAGGCGGCCAACACCATGGCCTTCGCCACTCTGACCCTGTGCCAGCTGTTTCACGCCTTCGATGTGCGCAGCGACCGGGTCTCCCTTTTGCAAATCGGCGTGCTCTCCAACCCCGCCATGAACCGGGCGTTCCTCATCGGTCTGCTGCTCCAACTCTCCGTCCTGTTGCTGCCGCCTCTCCAGACGGTGTTTTCCGTGGTCCCCCTCTCCCCCGGCGAGTGGGCGGCGGTACTGATTTTGTCCCTGCTGCCCCTCCCCATCTGCGAGGGAGTGAAGCAGATGCAGCGGCGGCGGGCGGCAGAGCCCACGCCAAAGGAGGTTGGGGCTGAGAAATAGCGGCAAAAGCGTACTCAGCGTGTCAAAAATCCTTTTTGCCACGCTGAGTACGATTTTTGAACTTTGAA
>JAJQHP010000094.1 GCA_021199695.1 Clostridiales bacterium | reverse complement strand
TTACCGGCACAGTTGAAAACCTGACAGTGAGCGGTGCGGTGACTGTGGATTGTACTGATAGCAAAACCTATGTTGGCGGAATCGTCGGCGAACTGTATGGTTCAAGCGCATCATTGGAGAATTGCTTGGTCACAGATATGGCGGTCAGCGGCGGTTATTATACCGGTGGCTTGGTTGGCTGCACGGAAAAATCTCCACAAATTTGGAACTGCGCAGCTAATGCCGAAGTAGTTGGCGGATACTCTGCTGGTGGTTTGATTGGACTGCTATATTCTGGATATGTCTATAACAGCTATGCAATCGGCACTGTATCAGGAGCGCAGTATGCGGGTGGCTTGATTGGTTGGGCAGCATCCAACAGTAATTATATTTATAACAGCTATAGTGCGACAACCCTAAGTGCTGATGAAACAGGCGGCTTGATTGGTTTGGCTGTTGGAACAACCATATCTAATAGCTACTACCTTGAACAGGACAATTTAGATGTTTGTGGTTCTACGTCGGGTCTTTCTTTGAATTATTCTGGCAGTTTTGATACCAGCGAAACAGTGACCGCAGTGAGCAATTGCTCTCTGGCTTATGATGGTGATTTGACAAGTCAGTTAAATGGCTGGGTACTTGATAACTACCAAACCTATACCAAGCTAATTGGCTGGCAAGCGCAGGAAGACGCTTATCCCACCTTTAGCAGTGTTTATCTTGCTGCGGCAGGCACGGTAAAAATGGAAGGTTTCGAGATTGACCTTAATGAAACAAAAACCTTGACGGCTACAGTGACCTTAGATGAGGGTGACATTGGTACACTGACGTGTCAGTGGTATAGAGATGGCGTCGCGCTTTCGGAGAACACTACAGTTGTTGATTCTTCCACTTTGAATGATCGGAGCTTTTTCGTTTCCAATGATGTAACAGGCAGTGAACCGGGTTTGTTTATCTATACGGTTGTTGTGGAAAACGACAATGGATATAGCAGTAAATCCATAAGCGTCGATGCTACCGTTACTGTAAATAAAGGCTCCGGAGATACGACGTGGTATGGCGTTGTTGGAACCAACTTCGATGGTGGAACAGGCACAGAGACGGATCCATACCTGATTTCTGATACGGATACGTTGGCATATCTGGCACAGCAGGTGAATGCTGGCGGCGAAGATTTACTCGAAAAGTCTTATCTGCTGACCACAGACCTGAACCTGAATAATGTACTTTGGACACCAATCGGCAACAGCGAAAATACTTTTTCTGGCACATTTGACGGCGGTGGACATACGATTTCGGGTCTCCTTGTAGATTCTACGAAAGACTATCAGGGCTTGTTTGGATATGCAAGTGGAACGACTACAATCAAGAACCTTGTTGTTTCCGGTGAAGTGAACTGTGCAGGAAAGTCCGCCGGTTTGATTGGCTTTGCCCTGAAAGGCAGTACCGTTACAATCAGCAACTGCGGCAATGAAGCCACAGTTAATGCAACAAGTACTTATGTTGCGGGTTTGATTGGCAACCTTGGATCTGCCAAAGCTGACGTTACGACTTGTATCATTGAAAATTGCTACAATTCTGGGACCATTAACGGCGGCAATGGCACAGGTGGTTTCATTGGATACGTTGCAGCTTATGCGGATGTGACAATAAGTAATTGTTATAACATCGGATCCATTGTAAGCACTGGGAGTACTGCTGGAGGCATTGCGGGCACAGGCACCAGCTCCGCAACGCTAAATATTAGTAATTGCTACAATGCAGGAACGGTCAGCGCAAGCACAACGGCTGATGCAATCAGTGGACACGTTTGGACAGCTGAAAACTGTTATTACCTGAGCGGAAGATGCTCGACAGCCTATACATCTGGTGTGGAAGCGTTCTCACAGTCTGACGTTGCCACCTTGAACGAAAAACTGGGGGATGATTTTGTCAGCAGTACCGCAGGAACCGTCAGTTTTGTGACCACAGAGGATGTTTCTGTTGTGGTGGATGGCGAAACAATCAGTAGTGTAACGATGGCTGGTTATCCCCTGTTATCTTGGCAGTCTGGCGATACAGGCATCGCGAGCGTTGTGTTTATGTTGAATATGCCGGATGGCACCATTGCGACAGAGGTCACGGTGTCCAACGGCGGTTCAATTGAACAGAGCGGCGATGAGTATACGCTTGTTTTCTCTGGCGATGAAACCGTAACTGTCGCGACATTGGCAGTAACAACTGTGACATTTGAAACAGTTACGGAAACAAGTCAGAGCGCCAGTCAGACTTTTGCAGAGGATTCTGCCACAGTGTATGCGTCCGGAACGTCCGGTCTCTATTATGTAGCGCCTGGCGATACAATAAAGTTCAGTGTTTCGGTGGCTGATACTTGTGCCCTGACATCTGTTTCTGCTGTTACCACGTCTGAGGACGGAATAGAAAATGAGGTCATTCTCTCTCCGGATAGTGAGGGTCTGTATTCTGTTACCGTAACGGAGAACACAACTATCAGATGTGTGGTCATCGCAAGAGTTAAGTTGTCTGTGACCGGTAACGTAACATTTACAAATGAAAGTTTAAATAAACTGACCAAGGTCGGGGCCATCTACTATATTGTGCCTGGAGACAGTATTGATTTCACCATTCAGGTTTCGAGTAATCAACTGCTAAGAAGTGTTACAACAAACGATTACGGGACAATCGTTGAGCCGGATGAGGAAGGCGTTTATACATTATCTGTTGCCGATGATGCAACTGCGGCTCTAATATACATTTCCTACTCGAAGGTGGCTGTGACGCTGGCCGATACAGAAGCAAGCTATACTTACAGCGGCGAAGCATATGAACCGGCA
>JAJQHP010000052.1 GCA_021199695.1 Clostridiales bacterium | reverse complement strand
GCGGAGCGGCCCACCAGCCCCGCCGCCAGCTTGCCTGCGGAGAGGAGAAGGTTGAGGAACATGGTCTGCCAGGAGACCTTCATGGCCAGGTCCAGGTGTTTGCGTTGCTTCATAGCGGCTCCCTCCCAAAACGAAACCCGTGCTGCCACCCTGTCCATAGAGAAACAAAGACATCCGTGGAACCATGTCGCTGTCCCACGGATGTCTCTTTTCCGCTGCCTTTCGGCCCGGCTCAATGCCTGTTCAGTCTGCCATTCATACGGGTGGTAGATTGTTGCCTTACTGTAGCACGGAGGAGAGGGGGTGGTCAAGGCTAACTTGGGGGATGCGAATTCGCCCGAGTGCCTATCTTGTCGTGGGTGCGTACTGCTCTCCCTCCGTCACGGCTTCGCCGTGCCACCTCTACCGCCAAAGGCGGCACATCGCCTCACAGAGGGAGCCAAGAAGTTTGCGCCTGACCCCTTGGCTCCCTCTTTGAGGGAGCTGTCGCCGCAAGGCGACTGAGGGAGAGCAGCAGGCACTTATGACAAGCAAAAATCTTCCGGCGAATTCGTACCGACTTCCAACGAATTCGCCCGGGTGCCTATCTTGTCGTGGGTGCGTACTGCACCCCTCAGTCTGGCCTCACGGCCAGCCAGCTCCCCTTTCAGGGGAGCCAAACCCCTCAGTCGCCTTGCGGCGCCAGCTCCCCTTTCAGGGGAGCCAAGGGGATGCGCCAGACCTCTACCTCCCCTGAAAGGGGAGGGGGACCGGCGCAAGCCGGTGGAGGGGTGCAGCAGGCACTTACGACAAGCAAAAGTCTTCCGGCGAATTCGTACCGACTTCCAACGAATTCGCCCGAGTGCCTATCTTGCTGTGGGTGCGTGCTGCTCTCCCTCCGTCACGGCTTCGCCGTGCCACCTCTACCGCCAAAGGCGGCACTTCGCCTCACAGAGGGAGGCAAGGGGTTTATGCCTTTCTCCGGCTCTCTCTAAAATTCCCACCCCCGAAATGCCCCAACTCCACCTGTTCCCATCCCGGAAACTGTGCTATAATAGGGCCATTCCATCCAAAAAAAGGAGCTGCCCCAATGAAACTGATGGTTCTGGACGGCAATTCGATCGTCAACCGGGCCTATTACGGCGTCCGTCTGCTGAGCACCCACGACGGGCTGTATACCAACGCCATCTACGGCTTTGTCAACATCCTGCAAAAGCTGGTGGACGAGGAAAAGCCGGAGGCCCTGTGTGTCACCTTTGACCTGAAAGCCCCCACCTTCCGCCACAAGGCGTATGAGGGCTACAAGGCCACCCGTCACGCCATGCCGGAGGAGCTGGCCATGCAGATGCCGGTGCTGAAAGAGGTGCTGGACGCCATGAACATCCCCCGCTACGAGCTGGAGGGCTGGGAGGCGGACGACCTGCTGGGCACCATCTCCCGGAAATGCGAGGCGGACGGCTGGGACTGCGCCATCGTCACCGGGGACAAGGACTCTCTCCAGCTCATCACGGAGCATACCAAGGTGAAGCTGGTGACCACCCGCATGGGACAGACCACCACGAAAGACATGACCCCGGAGGCCTTCCGGGAGGTCTACGGCTTCGACCCCATCCACATGATCGACCTGAAAAGCCTGATGGGGGACAGCTCGGACAACATCCCCGGGGTCAAGGGCATCGGGGAAAAGACCGCCATGGGACTGGTGCAGACCTACGGCTCGGTGGAAAACCTCTACGCCAACTTCGACCAGGCGGAGCTGAAACCCGCCCAGCGGCGGAAGCTGGACGAGGGCCGGGAGATGGCAAAGCTGTCCTACGACCTGGCCACCATCCACTGCGACGCCCCCATCGACTTCCGCCCGGAGGACGCCCTTCGCCGTCCGGTGGACAACGACGCCCTCTACGCCCTGTTCCTCCGGCTGGAGTTCTCCCGGCTCATCGAGCGGTTCGGCCTGACGCCGCCGGAGCAGACCGCCGCCCCGGACGCACAGGAGCCGGAGGTGCAGGTGGAGGTCGTTGACCTGCTGACCCAGGCCCAGGCGGAGGAGGCCTATCCTCAGTGGGAAAACGCGGCCTGTGTCACCGTGCTGCCGCTGTCCAGTCTGGACGGGGTGACGGTCAGCGTGGCGACAGGGGAGGGCCGGGAGACCCTCTACGACATCCGCCAGAGCCGCTATCAGGGGGACTATGACGCCCTGCTCCGGGAGCTGTTCTCCGACCGGGTCAAAAAGGTGGCCCACGGGGTCAAGACCCTGTGCGAAGCCCTCCTTGCGGAGGGGCTGCCCACCGAGGGCTTTGTGTTCGACACCGAGCTGGCGGCCTATCTGTTGGACCCCACGGCGGGGAGCTATGAGCTGCCCAAGCTCGCCATGCACTACTTCCAGAAGGACATGGAGGCCAAGGCGATTTACCAGGCGGAGGACGCCTTTACCGCCCTCTCCGACGATTTAAAGGCCCAGACCGCCTGGTACGAGGACACCGCCCTCATCCAGGCCCTCTATCAGGCGATGGAGCCCAAGCTCCGGGAGCTGGGGATGCTGGAGCTGCTGACGGAGGTGGAGCTGCCCCTGTGCCCGGTGCTGGCGGAGATGGAGCAGGCGGGCTTTCTGGTGGACCGGAAGGCCCTGGCGGATTTCGGGGAGATGCTGGCCGAAAACATCGACCGGGCCCAGCAGGAAATTTACCGGATGGCGGGCCGGGAGTTCAACATCAACTCCACCCAGCAGCTTGGGACGGTGCTGTTTGAGGACCTGGGCCTGCCCACCTTCAAAAAGACGAAGCGGGGCTACTCCACCAATGCCGACGTGCTGGAAAAGCTCAAGCCCTATCACCCCATCAT
>JAJQHP010000011.1 GCA_021199695.1 Clostridiales bacterium | reverse complement strand
TGTTTTTGACCTGTTCCTTCGCCTCTTTGATGTTCATTCCCGTTGCTCCCTCGTCTGTTGTCTTTCTGTTTTGGTCATTCCGTCTGTGTCAGGCATCGTTCCTGCGTTCTCGCCCTCCGTCCACTCCGGCAGCTCCTCCGGGCCCAGCACCACCCGGATGGCCCAAGGGGGCACCGGAGGAGCCTGGTAGTCCTCCCGGAAAAACACGAAGGCGGTCTCATAGTCCGGCTTGCGCTCCGGGTAGCTGCCGAAGCCGTCGGTGAAGTAGAGGATGCCCTTCAACCCCGCCAGCTCTCCCGACTGCACCAGGCCGTCGATGTAGCCGAAGGCGGGGCGGAAATCGGTGCCGCCGAAGCCCCGCACCTGAAAGTCCCGGCAGAGCTGCTCCAGCTCCTCCGGGGTGTGTACCACCGTGTCCTGCTGCACCCCGGCGTCCGCCTGGATGATGTGGAGGTTGGCGTGGTCGAAGAACAGGCCCTCGCTGGACAGGACGGCCCTCGTCTCCTCCAGAAAGCGGCGCACCGTGTCCCCGGAGCAGGAGTCCGAGGTGTCGATGACGATGGCAAAGTCCTGGATCTTCCGGCTCTCCCGGTACTCCAGCGGCTCGATGAGGGGGATGTCCCCGTACAGCTCCAGGCCCAGGGCGTAGTAGGCGTAGTCGAAGCTGTCCACGTCCACCCGCATCTCCTCCCTGGTGGTAACGAAGCGGCGGAGAAACTGCCGGTAGTCGTACCGCTCCCGGTTCTCCACCGCCAGGGATTGGAGCAAATCCCCCGCCTGGTCGCCGTGGTCGGCGAAGAAGGTCTCCAGGCTGGTCTGAGTCTTTTCCCCCAGATCTCGCCACTTGTCCTCCAGCTCCTGCCGACGGTCCCCGTCACCGTTGTCCCCGTCTCCCGGCTGATCGTCCGGCTGGCTGTCCCCCTGGGGGTCGTCCTCCGGGGGCCAGAACCGGTGGTCGTCCCGGCGGAACTCCCGGATGAGGGCCAGCTCGTCGTCATAGCTCCGGCACCGCTGGCCCAGCCAGCGGTAGATGGCCTCTGCCGTCAGAACGGGCATCTCCGCGCTCAGGTCGGCGTAGGTGTCCTCCCGGAATTCGCTCTGCATCACCTTCAGACAGCGGCTGTCGATGGAGTCCAGGATGGACTCCACGGCGATGTCGCAGGCCAGGCTCCACCGCTCCTCCTCCCGGCCCTGCCGGTTGAAGGGGTGCCGGAGGAGACAGTGGAGCAGCATATGGAGATACACCCGGTTGAGCAGCACCAGGTCGTCCCGGTACAGCTCCATCAGATACCGGGGGTTGAACTGGATGGAGATGCCGTCCACCCCGATGGTGGGGGTGTTCAGGTTCATGGCGTAGTCCAGGCCGGACAGGGCGATGTCCAGAAAGCGCATATTCAGATACAGCTCGTTCCGGGCGGAGGACAGGATGGCCCGGCCCAGGCGGTCCAGCTTTTCGTGATTTTCGTGCATATGCTCCCCCGTCACAGGTCAAATTCCCGATCTGCACCGCCGCCCAGGCCCATCCGGGCCTCCAGCAGACGGCTGACAAAGCGGACGTTCCCCGCCCGCTCCGCCTGTCCGGACAGCGCCTCCAGCGTCTCCCCGGTCAGCGGCAGAATTTCCAGCAGGGCCTCCAGGCCCTCGGCGTCCTCCTGCTCCAGCAGCAGGGCCAGCAGCTCCCCCGTGTGGGCGGCGGCATAGGCCAGATAGTCCTCCCGGCCCTTGCCCAGGTGATAGGGCCAGCGGAGGCGATACCAGGCGATGCGGGCAGCCACGGCGGGAGTCTCCTCCTTCCGGGCTAGGTCGAAATAGCTCTCGTACAGGTCAAAGTCAATGTCCCGGCTGGAAAAGCACTCCCGGTAGAGCTGGCCGGAGCCATAGGTGATGGTCCGCCACATCCGGGGGGCGTTGATGTCCTCGTACTCATAGGAGAAGCCAGGGAGGAAGAACCGGGCCACCCCATCGGGACAGCGGACGGTCAGGTCCAGATCGTCCGACAGATCGGAGAGCAGGACGCTGATGTTGATGCCCAACGGGAGGGTCAGCCGGGAGAGATGCTTGCAGTTGAGGAACAGCCCGCCCCCCACGAAGCTCACCGTGTCCGGGAGGGTCAGCTCCTTTAAGGCCACACAGTTGTAAAAGGCGTGGCTCCCCAGAGTCTCCAGCCGGTCGGGCAGCGTCACCCGCTCCAGGCGGCGGCACTGGGAAAAGGCGTAGTCCGGCAGATCGACGAGCCCCTCCGGGAGACGGATGCGCTCCAGACTGCCACAGCTCTCAAAGGCTCTGACCCCCAGATGGGTCAATCCCGTTGGGAGGACAAGCCGTTTCAGACTGCTGCACCGGGCGAAGGCCCGGTCTCCGATGGAAACGACCGTCTCCGGGAGAGTCAGCCGGGTCAACGGGCTGTTTGACCGGGTGAGGGGCGGCAGCTCATCCGGGGCGGCGGCAATCAGGCGGTCGCTCTCCCCTGTCCACGCCCCGCCCCCGAAGCAGTCCGGGCCGATGGCAGTGACCGGGCAGCCCTCCACCGTCTCCGGAAGGGTCAGGGGTGCGCCGTCTCCGGCGCAGCGGAGGACGGCGGCCTCGCCGTCTGCAATATGATACCAAATCGTCCAGGGCATGGCGAAGCCTCCTCTCTCCCCGGTTATTTTTCGCACCCTATTATATCCAATTCGGCGGTTTGGGGCAACAGGGTAGGGAAAGTTTTTGACAGGCAGACGCTCTGTCCCAAAGCAGGCCGGGCAGG
Organism: Clostridiales bacterium; assembly: GCA_021199695.1. GTDB lineage: Bacteria > Bacillota > Clostridia > Oscillospirales > Oscillospiraceae > Onthomonas. Next base: position 72 of record JAJQHP010000011.1, on the reverse strand, counting down.
ATACTCCGGGCAAAGCAAAAAGGTTCTATAATAAATGTTGGGGTCAGGTTCAGAGCCTGACCCCAATTCTAC
>JAJQHP010000026.1 GCA_021199695.1 Clostridiales bacterium | reverse complement strand
GACCGGGTGGAGCAGGAGGGGCTGGACGTGGACCGGTTCCTCATCATCACCTTCCCCAAGGCGGCGGCCTCCGCGCTGCGGGGCAAAATTTTACAGGGACTGAACCAGCGGCTGGCGGAGCACCCGGGGGACCGGCATCTCCGGCGGCAGCTCACCCTGGTCTATCAGGCCCAGATCTCCACCATCCACGCCTATTGCACCGCCCTCCTCCGGGAATTCGGCTACCTGCTGGACTTAGACCCGGATTTCCGGGTGTCCGAGGAGGGAGAGGCGGAGATCCTCCGCCGGGAGACGCTGGACCGGGTCATGGAGGCCCGGTACGAGACGATACAGGAGGGAGACGCCTTCTCCCATCTGGTGGACACCATGTCCGCAGGCCGGGACGACCGGAAATTAAAGGAGATCGTCCTGGACATCCACGCCCGGGTCCAGGCCCACCCCCACCCGGAGCAGTGGCTGCGGGAGCAGAGTGCCGCCTTTGACCTCTCCGGCGTCCGGGACGTGGGGCAGACGGTGTGGGGCAGACAGATCATGGAGCGGGCCGCCTCCGTGGCCCGGTACTGGGACGGGCGAATGCTCCAGGCTATCAATTCCATGATGGCCGACCCGGCCCTGGAGGCCGCCTACTCCCCCAGCTTCTGCGACACCATGGACAGCATCGAGGACTTTTTAAACGGTCTGGAACGGGGCTGGGACAGTGCCTGCGCCCTGTGTGAGATCAAGTTCCCCACCCTGGGGAGGAGCCGGAAGATTGAGGACAAGCGGCTCCAGGAGGAGGTCAAGGCCGTCCGGGAGACCTGCAAGCGGCGGATGAAGGGATTGAAGGACCTGTTCTTCGCCTCCAACGACACGCTGCTGGAGGATATGGCGTCCGTCCGCCCGGCGGTGGAGGCCCTGTTCGACCTGGTGCTGGAGCTGGACGAGGCGTATACAAAGGCGAAGCGGAGCCGCCGGACGGTGGACTTCAACGACCTGGAGCATCTGACCCTAAAGCTGCTGCTGGACGGGGAGGGACAGCCCACCTCTCTGGCGACCCAGCTCCGGGAGCGGTACGCCGAGGTGATGGTGGACGAGTACCAGGACACCAACGCCGTCCAGAACGCCATCTTTGACGCCATCACCCGGGACGGGAGCAACCTGTTCCAGGTGGGGGACGTGAAGCAGTCTATCTACCGTTTCCGGCTGGCAGACCCCACCATCTTCCTGCACAAGTACCATACCTTTCCCCAGACCGACCGGCCGGAGGAGGGGCAGCCCCGAACGGTGGTGCTCAGCCAGAACTTCCGCTCCCGGGCCAGCGTGCTGGCGGGGGTGAACTTCGTCTTTGAGAATATTATGTCAACTCAATTTGGTGAGATGGATTACACCCGGGACCAGCGGCTCAACCCCGGCTTTGCCTATCCGGAGCACCCGGACGACCGGGTGGAGCTGGACTGCCTCGATCTGTCCGCCCTGGAGCGGGAGGAGGACAGCGCAGCCATCCCCAGGGACCAGGTGGAGGCGGACTTTGTGGCCCGTCGGGTGGAGGAGCTGCTGACCACCGGCTTTCCGGTGACGGGAGAGGACGGGGTGCTGCGCCCCGTCCAGCCGGGAGAGATTGCGGTGCTCTACCGCTCCCCGGGGGCGGTGATGGGCTATCTGACCCAGGCCATGGACCTGCGGAACATCCCCTGGCAGACGGAGGGGGCGGAGGACTTTTTCCACACCACCGAGGTGAGCTGCGCGGTGTCCTTCCTGGAGATCATCGACAACCCCCGGCAGGACGTGCCCCTGCTGTCGGTGCTCCGGTCGCCCATGTACGCCTTTTCTCCCGATCAGCTGGCGGCCCTCCGCCACGGCTGCCCCGGCGGGGACCTGTACGCCTGTCTCCAACAGGGAGCGGAGCATGGTGACGAGCCGTCCCGGGATTTCCTCCGGGAGCTGGACGCCCTGCGCCTCCGGGCGGGAGACGTGACCTGCGCCCAGCTGCTGTGGCAGCTCTATGACCGGACGGGGATGCTGGCCCTGTTTGAGGGGATGGACGGCGGCCCCCGGCGGCGGGAGCACCTTCTGGCCCTGTACGACTGCGCCCGCACCTTCGGCCAGCCGGGACGACAGGGGCTGTTCGACTTTGTCAACTGGCTCCGTCGTCTGGAGGAGCAGGGGGGGCGGCTCCCTGCCCTGGGCAAGGCCGCCGGCAATGGGGTACGTATCATGTCCATCCACCGCTCCAAGGGGCTGGAGTTCCCGGTGGTCATCCTGGCCGGACTGAACCGGACGATCAACCGGACGGACGAGCGGGCCCCCGTCCTGTTCCACCCCAAGCTGGGGGTGGGGCCGAAGGGGGTGGACCCGGAGCTCCGGATCGAGTACCCCACCCTGGCCCGAAAGGCGGTACAGCTCAAGCTGGAGGAGGAGACCAAGGCGGAGGAGCTGCGGCTGCTCTACGTGGCCATGACCCGGGCCAGAGAAAAGCTCATCATGACCTGCTCCATGACCAATGCCTGGAAGGAGCTGGGCAACCTGCTCCCGGAGGCGGGGCCCCGCCCCGACCCCCAGGCGTTGCAGGAGAAGGACAGCGTGGCCAAGTGGCTGCTGCTGCCGGTGCTGGCCCGGACGGACGCCCAGGCCCTCCGGCTGGGGGGCAGCGTGTCGAACCCCATCTCCGCCTCCGACTGGGACATCCGCCTGGTTCCGGCGGAGCCGCCCCTGACCCGGAGCGGACGGCAGACCGCCTCTCCCGCAGCGGAGGAGGCTGCGACAGGAACGCTGGACCTCTCCCTGCTGGACTGGCGGTATCCCTGGACGGCCCTCTCCGAGCTGCCCAGCAAGGTGACGGCCACCCAGCTCAAGGGCCGCCCTCTGGAC